>CAYQDH010000082.1:13202-14764 GCA_964416075.1 uncultured Anaerolineales bacterium
GGGCCACCGAAGAGCAAAAGCAGCAGTACCTGGTTCCCCAGGCCATGGGAGAGCGCGTCGCCACCTTTGGCCTGACAGAGCCTAATGCGGGCAGCGATGTGGCCGGCATGCAGACTACCGCTCGCCGGGACGGCGACGCTTACGTGCTCAATGGGGAAAAGATGTGGATCTCCTTGGCCGACGTGGCCGATCATTTCCTCATCTTTGCCTATACGAGTAAGGCCGAAAAGCATCATGGCATCTCGGCATTCATCGTGGAGCGCGAGTTCCCCGGTGTGGAGACGGGCACCATCCACGGCAAGATGGGCATTCGTGCGGGGAATACCGGCTTTATCTCCTTGCAGGATGTGCGCGTTCCCTCGGCCAACCTCCTGGGCCAGGAGGGCGAAGGCTTCAAGATCGCCATGAGCGCGCTGGATGGAGGCCGCTTCACCGTGGCCTGCGGCGCTGTCGGGCTTACCCAGGCCTGCATCGATGCCAGCATTCGCTATGCCAACGAGCGGCACACCTTTGGCGTGCCCATTGGGCAACATCAATTGGTGCAACAGATGGTCGCCCGCATGGTGCAGCGCGTGGAGGCCGGGCGTCTGTTGTGCCTGCGCGCGGGCTGGATGAAGAACCAGGGCTTGCGCAACACCCGTGAGACGTCCCTGGCCAAGTGGTTTGCCTGCGATGCCTCGTTCGAAGCTGCCTCCGATGCCGTGGAGATCCATGGCGCCTATGGCTATTCGGACGAATACGATGTGGAACGCTATTTGCGCAATTCCAAAGGTGCGGTCATTTATGAGGGTACCCGCGAGATCCATCAGCTGATGCAGGGGCAGTATGCCCTGGGGTATCGTGAGGATAGGCCGTTGCGTTGCGAGTTGCCTGCCTACGACCCCGAGACCTGGGAAGCTGAAGATTAGGCGGCCAGCCGGACACGTGCATGGCCCTGGCTGTTCTGCATTTGGAGGGAGGTTATCTCTTGCACGCTATTGTTTGCATCAAGTCTGTCCCTGGCACAACCGAGGTGCGCATCAACCCCGAGACCAATACGTTGATGCGTGGCGAGGTCGAGTCTATCATCAACCCCTTTGATACCTATGCTATCGAGGAAGCTATCCGCTTGAGAGAGGCGCATGGTGGCAAGGTCACGGTCATCACCATGGGTCCTCCGCAGGCGGAGAAGGAGCTGCGTGAAGCGGTGGCCATGGGGTGCGATGAGGCCGTCTTGCTTAGCGCGCGTGAGTTTGCCGGCGCCGATACTTGGGCCACCGCCTACACGTTGGCCCAGGCGATTCGCAAGCTGGACGATTACGATGTCATCCTCTGTGGCAAGCAAGCCATCGACGGGGATACCGGCCAGGTGGGCCCGGGCATTGCCAAGCAGTTGGATATCCCGCAGCTCACCTACGTGTTCAAGATCAGGGCCATCGATTTCGGGGCCCGCCAGGTCACTGCGGAGCGATTGCTCGAAGAGGGACGCGAGATCGTCTCGGCGCCGCTGCCTGCCCTGCTCACCGTTGTCAAAGACATTAATCAGCCTCGCTACCCAACCTTCCGCGGAATTCGTACGGCGC
>CAYQDH010000083.1:0-14713 GCA_964416075.1 uncultured Anaerolineales bacterium
CAGGACGCGAACGAGGGCATAGACGCCCAGAGGCACCAGGAGGAGCAACCACCAGCCCCCACGGGCGCGTATATCGCGTGGCTCGGCAGCCGAGCCGACAGCGAACAGGCGCGCTATCGTCCACCCGCCCAGGAGCTGGAGAGGCACGACGAGGTGCATCATCAGCCAGGGCATCTTTTCCCCGGCCCAGCTATAAACGATAAAAGCCATGAGAGACCAGTAGATCAGAAAGAGAACCACGGGTATTGCGTCAAGGCCGCGTTCCTGCGCATCGGTCTTCTGGCGCTCATCGCCTCGCAAGGCATAGTAGATGGCGCCCGCGATGCCCACCAGCACGACGAGGAACTCGTAGACCGACATCTGAAAGATATAGTAGAACCAGGGCTGGCCGCCCCGCTTGACCCCTTGCTGCGAGAGCCAATAGCCGAGCGAGCCGATCATCCCCGTCGCAAAGCCCTGCCCATTGGTAAACATGGTGGTGAAAAAGGGAATGAAACAGGCGTAAAAGATGCCCGCGCAGATGATCCAGCGGCGCCAGTCCCACCACACGCCGATGGCTACCCCGATGGCCAGGAGAACCACAAAGACCGCCCCGGAAAAAACGATCCCCTGCTGCGAATAATCCACCGGGTCGCCGCCCAGTATCTTGACGGGGAGGGGCGTCACCAGAGGAAGGCTCAAGGTGATCATCACCAACAGCAAATCGAACACCGGCCATTGGGCCAGGGACCGCCGCTCAGAGCGGGGAGCCTGGCGATCGCGCAACCACTGCCAGAGGAACAGGCCGATCAGGAAGCTTCCGTAGATAAAGTAAGTGATGAAAGTAGTCTCTTTGGTGGTATAACCCAAAGAGAGCGCCGCCGCGACTAGGTAGAGATCGCGTGTTTTGCGTTCGTCCAGATAGCGCAAGATAGCGATGAAGAGCACCAGGTTGAAAAAGACAGCAAATTGGTCATGGCGAAAGAAACGCGTGCGCTGCATAAGCACGGGCGAGATGGCCATAAGAAAGGTAGCGATGAGCACACCCTTGGCGCCAAGCCATTTGCGCAGAAAGAGGGGCATGATGGTGATGGCGATGCCGAACAGCACAGCCGCCAGCCGCCCGGTGTAGTCGTTGTCGCCAAAGAGGACGAATAACAACGCCGTGACATGGTAGCCAAAGGGTCCATGGTAGACCGGGCTGTGCACGTAACCCTGGCCGGTAGCCAGCTTCCATGCCTCCCAGGCATGGATGCTCTCATCATGGTCATAGGCGCGCCCTGTCAAGTCCCAGAAACGGGTCAAGACGATGAACAGTATGATGGCGATGTAGATCAGCGTCCAACCCGTGATCTTGTTCGCCAGCAACGGCCTATCCAGAAAGCCCTGGGCGGGCTGAGCGCTCGCTTCGACCCGGCCATCAGACGCCGGGCGCCAATCTTGTTGCTGTGTCATAGACCTCAACTCGCTCCTGGGTGAGTGATCGCTGATCAGATCAGCCAAGGGATAGCTGTCAGACTAAGGCTCTGTCATGGGGCGCTCTGCGCCGTCGGCAAGCGCACCCACAGATAGACCTCGCTGGCATCGATGGTACCTAACGGCTCGCGATAGATGAACCAGCGCAACCGCTGTCTGAGGTCAAGCATTTGCTCCGGCCGCGTCTCCAGCCACCGAAAACGCTGCCCCATGTAGCCTACAGGCCACGCCTCCTGCCCGCGAAACGTCGTGAGCAGGGCCCTGGCCACGGGCTCGGGCTCGAGCGCGGGTACGGCGCGGCTGTTTGGGTAATCGCGCAGATACCAGCCAAGCCAGGGATCGAGCGAATCCTCATAGTCCACGTCCAGAATATGAGGATCCCCCGCTTGGCGGCTGGAGAGGGTGGCCGCTTCTTGCAGCAGATCAAGCATGTGCGTCGAGGGGACGGGCTCGCTCACCAGCGGCTCGCGCGGATCGCGCCCCGTCTGGTAGGCCACGGCGGTGGTCGTGCGCAATGTCATGGCCACTAGGATAAGCAAGAGCAGCGCTGCACCGACGCGCTGCGCCGATTCGCGCCGCCCCCAGATGGCATAGGCGGCCCAGAGCACCAACAGGGCACCCAGGACGATACGCGCATAGTCTAGGTAACGCACTTCCGCCGACTGGGTAAACGCAGCCACCTGCAAGAAGACAAAGCCAAGCACCGGCACCAGCAGCACCATGGTCACCAGGTCGACGAGGCCACTGCCGGGCAGCAAGGCATCCCACAACTTTTCCACCCCTCTGGCGGCCAACAGCGTCAGAGGCAAGAGGGAATCGAGCAGCCAGAACGCCTCGCGGTGCCCGATAACGCCCAGAAGCAAGGCGAGCCCCGCCCATGCGGCCAGTCCATAGTCGAGCGTGCTGCGGCGCTGGATGCCCCATACGCCGCCCACCAGAGCTAGAATTATCGCCAAGAACTCGTAGAGCAGCAGGTTGCGGGGATAGGCGTACCAGGGCAAGCCGCTCTGCGTGGGTGACAGGCCCTGCGCCCAATGGCCAGCCAGGTTGATGCTGGCGCCAATGCCGGACGGGTTGAATGTGAGGCCGCCGGCAAAGAAGAGAAAGGTGCCCAGCAAGATGAAGAGATTCTCGCGCGCGGCCAGGGTACCCAGCCAGGCGCGAGCCTGCGCCGCTCGACCGGAACGGCGTCCCTGCCACACCCAGGCTGCAAGCAAGAGAAGCGTCACCAGCAGCATCGTGTAGATCTGCGGGCCCGCGGTCAGGCCCAGGGCCAGTGCTACAGCTCCGACGCGGAAATGGCGCGGCTGCTCACTGACAGCGGCGCGGTAGGCCGAGAGGAGCAGGACGGCGCCTGCGACCGTGGCCAGAATGGCCCCGTCGGCAGCGCGGGAGAAGAAGACCCAGCTGGGCCCCAGGGCCAGGAGCAGGGCAGCCACTAGCGCTGTCTTGCGGCCCAACAGATCTCGCGCATAGTAGGGCAGGAGCACGAGCCCTGCGCCCACCAGTGCTGGAACGATCCGCGTCGCCGTGTCGGTGGCCAGGGTGAACCAAAAGAGCACCAGGTAAACATCGTAAAGCAGGGGCAGGTAGTAGGCCGGACGCCAGTTAGAGCCTTGCAGCGTGCGCCAGGCGGCGAGAGCGGTGTTGGCTTCAACCTCGGTGAGCGGCCACTGGTCCAGCCCAACCAATCGCACAGCCAGGGCCACGATCAGGATGATCCCATAGAGCAGCACTTCCAGGGTCAGAGCACCCAGGCTCAACCCTGGCCAGGCCACCCGAGTGGAGATGTGGGTAGGGCTATCGCCCCTTGTTGTCTCATCTTTCGGTCGGTCCGCTGGCGGCCCCTTCTCCGGAGCGTCGTCGTCGGGTTGCACTAGAATTCCAAGCATAACCTGGTCCGTTATTCCTTCTTCATGGTGGCGGTGGGCCATGCGGCTGCCACGTTATGACTGTCGCAGAGCGTCGGGACGCCTGCGCAATTATAGCACATTTGGGTCCTACGCAAGACAAGAGCTAGCGATCGCTGGTCCGAGCAAAGATCACCACGTCCCCCTGCTCGAACACCCGGGTCATGAACTTGTCGAACTTGTCGATCATCAGCGCGCTCAGATGGTATTTGTCGCGCTCCAGCCGGCTGACATACACATAGTCGATGCCATATTTGTCCAAGAGCACGGAGATCATTGTCACGTCCAGCCCCTGGTAGATGGCGGCGATATCGGGCTCGCGGCGCCCCGGCTCGTCATAGTTGCCGCGCCACTGCAGCTCATGTCCGCCCCACCCCAAAACGGTGGGGATCCCTGTATGGGCGGAGACCCAATTATACTCGGTATAGGACCCGCCCGTCGCTTCCAGCATCACTGCCCCGGGCCCGGCATGCGCACGAAGCCATTGTACCGCAGCATAGTCGTTGGGGCGACCCTCGGCCACATAACGCGTCCCATCGAGCGTGGGCCGCCCCTGGAACCCGTTAGCCTTGGCTACGGTGGCTGTCACCGTATAGGTGAGCCCTGTGGCTATCAATACCGCCATGACCACGAGCGCCAGGCCCACCAAGAGGCGCCCCAGGCGCCCGCTATGAGCCAGTGACTGCACCAGGTAAAAGACACCGTAGGCCGAGACAATGCCCAGGAGCACCCAGGCCTGGTAGTAGAACTTGAACACCGTGTTCATGCGCGTGCCGAAGGTGTCCTGCAGAAAGATAAACTCTACACTCAGCGCCAGGGCTAGCCCGGCCAGCAGGGCCAACAGCGCAAAGATGGAGCTGATCTCCAGGGAGCCGCCATCGGCCCCCACCGCACCAACCGAGAGGACGCGAGATCGAGCGCCCCACAACAGGAGGATGGTCGTCGCAGCAACGAGGACCAAGAGCAGAACCGCCGTCCACCAGCCCTGTATGGCCGCAGAGATGGCCAACACCGCGAGCACCGCCGCCACAAGCTGCGCCGCGCGAGGCAGACGTCGGACCTCGGGCGCTGCACGATGCCAACGCGCACCCCAGCCCACCAACAGGCTAAATGTCGCCACGATGAAGAGCCCGAACATCAGCAGAAACTGGTGCAGGCGCGTCTTGTTCAGCCCCACCAGGCCGATCCCCCCCGCCTGAGAGCGGAATCCAAAGTAAAAGGGCAGATAGAGCACCAAGCCCAGAACCAGCATCAGGACGCCCATCTGGATGATGTCGAACAGCCACTCCCAGCCCAGGCGATCGTAGCTGAACTGGCGGATAACGGCATAGGCCAAAACAAAGATTCCCAGGTAGATGGGATAATCCCAAGTGTTGAGGAAACCAAGGCTGCCCAGCAATAGCGCCCAGAGCAGCAGATCCTGTACTCCGCCGGACCACAGGCGGTTCAACGAGCCAAGAGCTTGAGCCCCGAGACCCGGCGCGGGCGAGGAAAGCTCCTCCCTTTGCGGCTCAGCAGTGTACTCTGGCGAGCTCGGAGGTCCCTGGGAGGGCTCCCCCAGCGTTCTTACACCTTGAGCAGCAGACTCGGCCAAGGTCGCGTCTTTCTGTCCGGAAGCGGCGTCGCCGGGGAGTTCGCCGCCCTTGGAGGTCCGGCGCAGTCCATTGGCCGCGAAGGGTCTCTCCGCAGCTGTTCGGCCGATGCTTAGGAGCAGGTTCAGGGCCAACCCCAGAGCCAGGAACACAAACGGTAAGGCCAGCACGTGGGGGTGATTATCGCCCAGCAAGAAGCTGAACAGCGGAAACTCGCTGATCACCTCCATCGAGTTACCCAGGGCATCGCGGTCATGGATGATGCGCGAGGCTCGCCACCACCACCACAGGTCGTCGGGATACCATCTGGCACTTGGCGGCGACGCCTGGAGATTCTTGACGTCTAACCAAGCCCACAACGCAGACGACCCCAAGCCGCGGGCGCGAATGACCTCAAAGACACCCTCCAAGTTCCCCATCAGCGCCACAAAAAGAGCGCCGAGCATACCTGCCAGGACGGCCGCCCTCGATGTGACCTTGTCCACGATACCCACCAACTCGTTACGCCGGTCCAGGTAGGCCTGGGCCATGTTATAGACCACGGTAAATGCCCCGTTGATCGTGAGGGCGAACAAGGTCACGCCGGCGAGGTTGAAGGTGATGTCGCTAGGCAACCCACTCAATCGAGTGAGCATGGCCACCAACACATAGCCCAAGTAGTAGTAGCTGATGGAAAAACCAGACAGCCACTGGTCTTGAGGGGGGAACCGGGGGCTGCGCAAAATGGCGTTGACAAAACCGAACTCCATCGGTTTTTCGGTGTAGGCGATGTCCGGGTTATGGGCACGGAAAACGGCCCAGCCCGCCAGGGCCAGGAAAAAGAGCGCCTCCGTTATGACAAGCAGAGACAACCGCTCCCGTACGGTGGCCCACATCACCCTCCTATAGCGCACTACGAGCCAGGCGGAGAAGGCGGCCAAGAGACCGAATACAGCGACGATGTTGGCTGTGGTGTTTTCGAGCAAGCCAAGTACGGTTAGGAGCCAGAACAGGTAGCCGCCCAAAAGGATACCCACCTGCCGGGAAAACCCCAGGCCCCGATCCGGCAGAAATCGAAACAGACGCAGGGCGATGGGCATAGCCAAGACGCCGATCACCTCAAGTACGAGCCACCAGATCAGCAACGATGCCATGAGCTACGCTCCCCAATCACGCAACACATGATAGATATCCACCCGGTCGTTATGGTATACACGCGCCAGAAGGCCCGTTTGTTCCGCCGCGTCGAACTTGTCCATGCCGGGGCCAGCGTAAACCTGCCGCTCCAATTGGCCCACATAGACATAGGTCACACGATAGCGCCCCAGAATCTCCTCGAACCGCGCCAGATCGCTGGTGGTGTAGAGCGTGGCCACGTCCGAGTCTCGTGAGCCCACCTGGCCGGGCGGTCGTTGTTCGCTCTCGTGCATGCCAATGATCGTCGGCAAGCCCGTATACGATGCGACCCGCATCCCGCCCTCGCGGTAATATCCCAGCGATGCCTCGGCGATGACGGGGGTACCACGCACCTCCTGCCACAGCCAAGCGATGGCCTCGCGATCGTACCTTAGCTCGATGCGGTGGTTATCGTCGGGCCAGACGTAGGAGGCGTCGGCCATATAAGCCGTGCCGTCTAGGGTGCCCGCGGGTAGCCGTGCCCCTGGAAAGCGCTCACCCACGCGCGCCGGGATAGCCTGCAGGGGATAGAACAGGGCCGCTAGAACGAAAACCAGGTAGACGGCCTTCCAGGCCACGGCTCCAGCCCCGCCGTGCCGGCCCAAGTGCACCCACAGGATAGGCAGCACGCCCCCGATCGCCAGGCCAAAGAGCACCCACGCCTGGGTAAAGAACTTGAACACGGTGTTCATGCGCCGCCACTCGCCCCCGGCCAAAAAGTCACGCATGTAGACGAACTCGATCCCCAGGAGGAGGGCCAGCCCCACGAACACCAGCACACGCGGTAAAAGGGAGCGCCCGCGCCAAGTCCGTAAGAGCGAGACGCCCGCGCCGATTAAGAGCACGCTAAGCAGGGCCACCACACCCAGCTGCAGAGCTGCCAACGCCCCACCAAGCGCCACCGCCAGGACGATGCCAAGCAACGCCAGCGCCCATCGACAGAGGCTGCGCGCGCTCAGGCGCCGCACGCGGTCGAGCGCAGCAGGAAGGCCCATCCGTTGAGCGGCATGAGCCAGGCGCGCCCAGGGCCAATCTCCGGCGATCCAGAACAATAGCAGGGAGAGGATCAAGAAAAGCTGGCTGCCCCACACCACCAGGAAATCCCCCAACGGCGACCGATCCGCCGACTCCACCAGGCTCAGACCCACGTACTGGACCCGGTAGTGTGAATAAAACGGCGCATAGACCAGCAGTGAGGCCAAGGCGATCAGTAGAGCGACGATCAGCGCCTCGAGCATGCCTCGCCACCGCTTGAGGCGATAGCCACGAACCAGCAAACAAGCATCCAGCACAAGCAGGTAAGTGGGCAAGTCCCAGGTGTTGATAACCCCCAAAGCTCCCACGGCGATGGCCAAGATGGGCCATCGCCCCAAGGCCAGGATGGGACCAGAGGGGGTCTCGACGCGGCGGTCGCTATCGAGCAACAAGTGCAGGCCGAGGGCCACCACCAGGATGGTAAAGGGAATGGCGATCATGTGCGGGTGGAGATCAGCAAAGAGAAAACTAAAGAAGGGAAACTCGTTGATCGTATAAGGGATCACGCGCGTTGCCCGGTACCAATAATCGAACTCCGGCCAGGAGGCCTGACCGATCAGAACCCGCCACAGCCCCGTAAAGACGCGGAACAGATCGAAAAGACCGGAGCGGCCCCCCATAAAGGTGGCCCCCCCCAGACGAGCCAGGCCATCGATAAGCTGCACGGGCGCCGTGAGGTTGCCCAGGATGGCCACCCAGGCGACCGAGAGGGCGCCGGCCCAGAGGCGCAGGCGGGAGGCCCTCCCGCCTACCCCTGGAGACTGCGCTGCCCCGGCCCCCAGCCCACGAACTGGGTGGCAGAGGGGAGAGGCGGCAAGGTGATAGCCCACGACAAAGGCGTGTTGTACGGTCAAAGCGAAAAAGGTGGGCACGGCCAGGTTGAATGCCACCTCGGGCAGGATCCCTGTTAGCTTGGTCAGGATGTTGGTGATGAATAAACCATAGTAGTAATAGTTGATATAGCCGCCCGCAAAGTAGGGGTCATAGGGCGGCATGTAGGCCGATTTGGTGATGGCGTTAAGAAAAGCGATCTCCATCATCTTTTCGCCGCCAAACCAGGGCTGCCAGAGGTCAGGGTTCCAAAGGCGGATGCCGACGAACGCTAGGAAGGCCGCCGTAAACAGTCCTTCTTCGAGCAGAATCAGGCGGGAACCGCGAGCCCAGGCCGCGCCACGGGTGGCGAGGCGATCCATTGCTTGAGCACTCTGCCCGCGTCGCCGGCTATAGAGAAAAAAAGAACCTACCCCCAAGAGCAGTACAGCGACCCATGCTGTCGGAGGGCTATTGGCCACCAGCCGCAGACTGGCCCCCATCCACACAAGGTAACTTACGAGCAGCAGGCCCAACCCTTTAGCCAGGCCATAGCCTCGATCGGCAAAACCAGACAGGTAGCGGGCGGCCAGAGGCCAGGCCACCAGGCCCACGAGCTGCAACACCACCCACCAGGCCAGGATGGCCAGGATCGTGCTCTCGTTGGCCCACCGGTTCCAGCCCCTGTCGCTGAGGACCGGCAGTTGGTCCACCGGCTCATCGAGCAGCAACGTCTTTTCCACCAGCCCGGAGGTCAGGTTGCCGGAGGGCGCCTTCTCAGGCGAAGGCGGATTAGTGTCAGGTCCCTGGGCTTGCACGACGCTGCCGAGCCAGTGGCGAGTGATCCAATCCCCTAACCAGGCGCGCCAAGTCCTTCCCTGCACAGGCTCGGCTGCCATGTGATACCCCTCCGAGCCTATGACATGGTAGATGGTGACAGGCCCCTGGCGATAGATCACGTCCAATGCCGAGCCTACCATGTTTTCAAACTTGGCCAGGCCTTCGGGAGTATAGTAAGCCCGCTCCAATTCGCCCACATAGATATAGCTCGCGTGGTAATCATCCAGCAACTCTAGCGTTCTGGCCACATCGGTGCCATTGTAGATCTCATTCAGATCCTGCAGCCTCCAATCCACCACCTCCCCGCTGAGGGCGGCGCGCTGCTGCTTTTGGTGCCAGTCCCACCCGATGATGGTGGGCAGCCCAGTGTAGATGGAGACACGGTTGCCCCAACGATAGAGAGGGGTATTGGCCTCCACAATAACAGGCGAGCCAGCGAGGTGGTCCTGTATCCAGGTGATGGCCTGGCGATCGTGCTCCAATGTCATGGTCCGGCCATTATCCTGGTACTGGGCGGTGGTCATATAGTCCATACCATCAAGGCCCGTGGGAAGTTTGGGATCCCAGCGATCGCCCACTTTGCCACGGGTGGCGAAGATGGGGTAGAGCGATGCGCCCACGATCAGCAAGGCCAGGGTTACGCTCCAGACCTTGCGGGCGCCTGCGCGCCAGGTTTTGACCCGCCGCAGCAGATAAGCCAGGGCTACGGCGGCCGCGACCCCCCACAACATCCATACCTGCAAGTAGAACTTGAACACCGTGTTCATGCGACCGATATCGCCCTTTAGAACGATATACTCAACCGCCAGGGTGAGGATCAAGCCCAGGGCGATGAGAAAAGTCTCAAAACGTCTCTCCGGAGTCGCCACGCGCCGCAGGGTCAACAGCAACGCCAGGATCAGTAGAGGCATAGCCAAAAGTAGCAGCCAGGCCTTGGTCAACATGAAGGCCGACAGCATCACCCCAAGAACGACCAGCCCGCTCCAGCCGAGGTCATAGCCCAGGGTTTGGCGGCGAACCAGCAGGGAATAGAGATGGCGGAAGCGAGGACGGTGCCCCCCAGACCTGAGCCATAGGCTGATAGCGCGCGCCACGCCATTGCGGGTGCGGCGCTCCAAGGTCCAAGCCAGGATCAAGGTTGCCAAGATGAATAACTGCGTTCCGTGGATCAGCAGATAAGCGCCCAACGGCGTGCGCTCACCCTTCCAGAGCTCCGCGCTGGAATAGGCGGAGCCAAAGTTGGCATGATAGGGCCAGTAGAACAACATGCTCAGTACCAGGATCGCGGCCGCGCGCAAGACCAGACGGCCCACGGTGGGCTGGTCGATCCGCCGATAGTCGCCATAGAGGCCAATCGCCAGGGCCGCCATACCGATCAACAGATAGGTCGGATAGTCCCAGGTGTTGTTGCACCACAACTCACCCACCGCAAGGGCCAGCAATGCCAGGTGCAGCACGAGCGCCCAGTCGATCCTCTCCCAGAGGCGCGGCGGGCGCCCATCCGCGCTCGCCCGGCGCGCATCGCGGGTCAGGCCCGGCAGCTCGGGGGAGGGCCTGACCACCAGAGCCGTGGCCAATCCCAGCGCCAGCAGAGCGAAAGGCATGGCCGTGAGGTGAGCGTGCAAGTCGGCATAGAGGAAAGTGAAAAAGGGAAACTCGTTGATCTCCCCATGCTGCATGATGCGGCTGGCGTTCCAATACCACCACTCGGGGCGAAAGGGCAACGACTGTCCTTTGACCAGCCAGGCCCACACGCCGGCGCCAGCTTGCACCAGCGCATCGAGACCCGGGATGGTGCTAGCGAATGACTCGTTGGTCAGCGCGCCCCGGCCCAACTCGCGGAAGCCGTTCCAGAAGAGCTGTACCTCACCCAGGTTCCCAAGCACAACCACGAACAGCGCACCCGCCAGACCGTAGCGCAATGCGCGGGGGAACCAGGCGCCTTCGTCACCTTGGTCGGGGATCAGGCTAAACGCGACGGACGCCGCGCCCATCCCCGTAAGCGCGAAAAAGGTGGGAATGGCCAGGTTGTATGCCACCCAGGGCACGACCCCGGTAAGCTTGATCACCGTGGCGATGATCATCGCGCCATAGTAGTAATAGTTGATGTAGCCACCGGCGAACCATGGATCATAGGGCGGGAAATAGGTACTCTTGATAATGGCGTTGAGGTAGGCCAGATCCATGGGCTTTTCGCCGCCCATGGCGGGATGCCACAGGTCGGGGTTGCCCATACGGATCAGCAGGAAGACCAGGAAAAAGCACCAGAAGAGAAGCTCGCTCATCAACAACATGCGCCAGCGCAGGGCCAGGTACTGCCTCAAGGCCTTACGCTGCGCCCAAGCTACCACCGCAGAGGCGACAAACAGAGCGCCCAAGACGCCGATGATCGTGGCTCGCGTGTAGGGCAGGACTCTGACGCTGGCCAGCAGCCAGGAGAGGTATCCCAAAAGGAGCAGGCCCAAGGTCTTGGAAAGGAGGTAGCCGCGATCGCGCAAACGACGAAAGGCGACGAAACCCAGTGGGAAGGCGATCAGGCCGATCAGCAGAAGAGCAACCGCCCAGGCCAACACGGGCAGCGTGTTGGCTAGCCCGTCGCGGCGGAATATCTGGGACCAAGTGCCCCCTTGCCGCTGGATTGCCCACAACTCCTCACCCAGCATGAGGTTATTGGGCGCTGCAGTCACCTGGCGTGGCATCACCCGTACGATGCGATCCAGCTCATAGCCGTCGAAAAGCTGGCGCACCTTGTCCATGGAGAAATCGGCCCGCTTGTGGAACAGGATGACCTTCGGATGGTCATAGACAGTAAAGGTCTCGTCCGCATAGTCATCGACGACCTCGATGCCGAACAACCGAGGGCGCGAAGTGAAGGTCATAACCCGCTCGTACCCGAGCTCACCGGAAAAGAGCGCTTCATAGTAGCGGGTGGTCATGGGATAGCGCTGCGGCAGGCGCGGGATCGACTCATAGAGGCGGTTGCTCGTGAGAGCAATGTACTCTGCCTCCTGGATCCAGGTGTAAAGCTGTTCACGTTTGTCCGGGATGTCCTCCCAGTACAGCTCCATCTTTACGCCGGGGAACTCGGCGCCTGCGTTGTGCCCATCCACGTTGAGCGGCACCGGATCGTCCCACATCTCGAAACTGATACGTGTTCCGGCAGGGAGGTTCTGGTAAATCCACCGTGACGCCGCGATGCGCGTGACGGGTCGCGTGTAGATGGTGGTAAAGGCAAATGCCCAGAAGGCAGTACCCAGGATGACCAGCAGGACCAGAGCCACCGATAGGGGCCGCGCCCAACGCCGCCAGGACCAGCGTCGGCGAGATGGCGTGTCCGCGTGAAGCGTGTGGGTCGCGGCGGGTGCTAGGGGCTCACCCGTGACGGGCGAGCCCGTGACAAGCAACCCCTCGGGCGCTACAACGGAGGGAGCCTCGAGCTGGCGCGCAGACGCGTGCTGCCTCTTGCCCCAATCCCACAAGTACACCAGCCCGTACGCCGCAATAACGGCCATAGTGGGGTAGATAGGCAAGAGGTAGCGAATAGTCTTGACGAACTGAATGCTCTGGTAGAAAAAGGTCAGGGACATCCACACCCAGGGCAACAGGTGCGCCATTTTGTGCTTGCGGTACATCTGATAGGCCATCAAGGCCCAAGTGGCCCACACGGCGAGACCCAGCGGCAGGCCCAGGCCCCACAGCACCATGTTCTTCCACATATACCAGATCGGCTCGCGGGCGGCCCATTGGTGGCTAGGCGGGTAATCGATCTTGCCGCTCACGAGGTCCTGAATATAGCTCATGTTTTCGCGCCACACGGGGTTGATCGAAAAATCGAGCAGGCCGGGACCCACGAACGCCTGGGGTTGTACAACCCTGAAAACCACGGCTGCCACGAGCAGCATCGCTATGCCCGAGAGGACCGCCCGCAAGGCTAGCCAAAAGATGGTCTCCACCTTATTGGGCGCAAAGAGGGGGTTAGGCTCTACCCTCAATGACAAGAACCATTGTCCCATGCGCCCGCGCATATCGGTCCCCGACATAGGGGCGTCGCGGAGGCGCTCCCACTGTCCGGCGATGCGCAGCGCAAAAGCCAGGCCGATCACAGCCAGGAAGGTGAGCACGCTGATCTTGGCCGATACGGCCAAGCCAAAAGCTACGCCCAGGAGCAATATTGAGCCCCACCTCTCGCCTTGAGCGACCAGCACGGCCAGATAAAGCGCCAGCGTGACGTACAGCGTGGTCGAGGCGTCGACGGTGAAGAAATGCGAATGCTGGATATTGAGCACAGTCAATGAGAGAAGCAATGCGCCTACCAGACCCACGCGGACATCGTAGAGTCGTTTGCCGATCAAGAAGACTAGCAAAACACACAAAATATCCATACCCGCAGACATGGCCCGCCCGACCAGGTAGATGCCATCATAGCCGGTCTTGCCGCTGATCTGCCCCAGGAATTTGGCCAGGACCAGAGGAGAGAGGCCGTAGACAAAAGTGCCGTGGCCCTTGTTGTAGGGGTTCAGCGGGTTGTTGGCCGTATCCAGATACTCTTTGAACGACTGGGGCCATTGCAGGCTATTCTCCACCATGGTCAAGAAGCGCTCATCGGGATGGAGATGCTGGTGCTCGTCCCAGTCCAGGCCTGTGAAGCGCAATATACCTGCTAGCAGCAGGATCGCGGCCAGCAAGCCAGCCGCCACAGCAGGCTCCGAGGTCACCCGGCCAAAACCGGCCCAGAATCCCCGCAGAGAAGACCAGAGGCCGCGCCATGTTACCTCGGGCTCGCTTGCGCTGGGCGAGGATCCGCCGAGCGGGTCCTTGCCCGGCGACTCATCGCCCTGGAAGAGCCCGCCATCCGCACCATCGACCGACCGGAATACCCGCTCTGTCATGAAGGCTATCTCTCTCCGTAGAACGAAATAAAGGCAATGTTGCCGGTATTATCCAGGTTGACCAGTGCTACTCCTCGAGGGAATGACCGGTACAGAGTCTGTAGGGTCGCCTGGTCGTCGGGATGCACGAGGACCATGTACCTGCCCGGGGGGCCGGCCAGCGGAGGCTTGTCAGGATCAAGCCTTTCCAACTCGTTACTCCAACTGAAAGTAGTGCGCCTAAGTTGCGCCCGCACGGCATTGCCATCGTACCAATGGGGCATGATCATGATGTACGATTGGCCATCGTCAGCAAAGGCGTCGATGGCACGGGCCATCTGCAATGAGATCGAGTAGTTTAGCGCCGGAAGGTGCCTAACATAGTCCTGGAAGTAGAAGGGATAGACCGACCATGTCTCAATCCCCAGGGCCACTACGGCCACGACAATCAGCAAGGAGCGGAGCGCCCAAGTCAGTCGCCCCCGCTCGGCCAAAAGTGTGCGGTCACCAGACGGCAGAGGCAGGCTCGACACTTGTGACGGATGAACAGGCAACAGCACAGCCAGTTTCCGCCGCAAGAGCACCAGGGCCATGGCAGGCAACAGTGCGGCCGCGGGAACGGCGCCGATAGCGCGGTTGGCGCTGGGCACCTCATGAGGGAATGCCAGTGCCAGCACCGAGGGCAGCAGCATGCCCATACCGAAGATTAGGACCGTGGCATTGTAACTCTGTCGCCAGCGCCAGACCACATAGACCACTCCCAACACAAAGAGGACAGATGTTAGGAAACCCAGCTGTCGCTGAAAGGGCACATTGGACGCGAACACCGCGTCGCCCTGTACGTTGAACATCAGCAAGGCCCTGCCCAGGTTGGAGAAAAAGACAGGCAGAACTCTGGTAGGAAGCCCTTGCTCCAGGCTAGTAACCCGCGTGGCCACGCGGTAGCCATACATCGCTGGTTCTTCCATGGCATAGCGCCCCAGGGGGATATAGACGTACAGCGCCACGATGAACAAAACCAGGACCTCACGCCAACGACCCAGCAGAC
>CAYQDH010000084.1:0-13654 GCA_964416075.1 uncultured Anaerolineales bacterium
TGGTCGCCCGATGATGAGCTATATATCGCTAACGCGCTCAGCCCCGCCAAGGTGCTGTCTGTGCGCCTTAACAGGACGGACAAAGCGGCACAAGTGGTCGTGCCCGATAGGGCTTTGTCTTTGGCCATCGGCAAAGAGGGCCAGAACGCCCGCCTCGCAGCCAAGCTGACGGGTTGGCGTATCGATATCCGTAGCGAGACAGAGGCCGCTCAGGAAGCTGAGCGGATGGCGGCGGATGCCCTCGAGGCGGCGGCCCGTGCGGAGGAGCTGGCAGTCGCTCGCAGAGCTGCCGCGGAGCTCCTGGCTGAGGCGGAAGCCACCCTGGCTGAGGATGAGGAAGAGCTCGCGCTAGCCCAGGCGGAAGAGGGCGAGGCGTCGCAGCCCGCGCCAGAGGCGCAAGCGCTTGAGGCCGAGGCTCCTGTGGGTGCTCAGGTTGAGCCGGAGCTGGTGGCTGCACAGGAAGCCGAGGTTGTGCCCGAAGAAGGTGTGGCAGCGCCAGTAGAAGCATCAGGTCCTGCGGAAGCTGTGACAGTGTCGGAGGAAGCGGCGACCGAGACCTCTGAAGCTGAAGTGGTTGAGGTGTACGAAGAGCCAGCCGAGGAAGCCGAGGAGACCCTCCCCGAGATCGAAAAGGTGGAGGAGGAAGAGGGCGAGCCCGTCGCGGCCGGAGAGGCAGCGCCAGAGGTGCAGTGGACCGCGCCCGAGGAAACCGACAATGAGCTGCAGCCGCAGCAGAAAAAGGGCTCCTCCAAGAAGGATCGCAAGCGTGTGCTGGAGCTCGACGAGAGCTCGGGTCGCCTGGTGGCGCGCAAAAAGCGCAAGCCCAGTCGTCGTGGGCAGCTCGACGAGGGTGAAGACTGGTAATCTGGGCTCACGGGGGGGGATAGTCCCATGGCCAAAGGTGAGGTCAAGAGAGCCAGGAAGCAGCCGCAGCGGACTTGTATCAGTTGTCAACGGGTGTTGTCCAAACGGGAACTCGTGCGTGTGGTTCGCACGCCGAGTTCCGAGATCGTTATCGACCGAACCGGCAAAGTGGCCGGTCGGGGGGCGTATCTATGCCCTTATATGGATTGCTGGGTCATGGCTCTGCAGCGCAAAGCGATCGAGCGCGCGCTGCAGGTGACCTTGGGTGAGGAGGACCTCGCCCGGATTACCGAATTCACGTCTCAGCTACCACAACGGGGTAAGGACGAGAGTTAGTCTGAGCTAGGAAGAAACCAAGACCGAAATGTGTTGGGCCAATTGGTCACGGAAAGTAGGATGAACAGCCACACGTACGCTTTGGGGTCTGCGAGGGAGAGGCTTATGGGTATTTGCTAGCGCTCTTAGCGCCTGCTAGTTGCACTGGCTCCTCATTACCCCTGCCATGTGTGATGCGCCAAGTACGGCGGCGCCAAGTATGGCTCCTCTCAGTCCTCTGCATCTCCCCTGTATTCTCGGTCTAGCGTTTCCATTCCTGGCCCTCGTCGGCAAGGCTGCGTGTCTTGGCGGTGAGGTACTGCTATGTTGTTGACGCCGTCGTACCCGACGGCCGGGCGAACTTGCTCTTCGGCCTCTGTGTCGTTGAGCCACGCTGGGCGAATAGGCCCAGTGTTTCCCGTCGTGCTTACAGCTTTTACTGGTGCGGTGAGGCTGGACGAGCATCACGGGCTATGGAAGGGGGGGCACTATGCCTACAGAAAAGAAAACAAACCAACCCCAATTCGCGGGAGACAAGCCGGCGCAACGGGGATCTCTCAATATGAGGTCGGGGCGCGCGGGGCCCGGACAGCGTCCCTCTAACCAGGGAGGGAGGCCCGCCGGCCAGAGGCGCCCTGGCGGCCAGGGCGGCAGCCGCCCTTCGTCTGGGCCACGGACGGCGAATGGGCCTCAGAATCGCGGCCCGAGGGGCTCGGGGCCAGCGGCGGAGACCTCGCAACGTACGAGGCCGAGTGCTGTCGCCCAGCCCAAACCAGTCGAGACCAAGCCTCTGGTGCTAGAGTTGCCCCCTCAAGTTATCGTGCGCGATCTGGCCACGCAGATGGGCGTGAGCCCCATTGAGCTGATCAAGCAGTTGATGAATGCTGGCATCATGGCCAACATCAACCAACTCATCGACTATGAGACCGCAGCAATTGTTGCGGAGGATATGGGGTTTCAGGTTCGCGAGTACAAGGCCCCGGAGCCGCCTCCCGTGGAGGTAGCTCCCGTGGTGGAGACCCACAAGCCTCGGCGTGTGTACACCGAGGAAGAGAAAAAGAACCTGCGCGAGCGCCCCCCCGTAGTGACTATCCTGGGACATGTGGACCACGGCAAGACCTCGCTGCTCGATGCGATTCGCACGACCAACGTTACAGCACGCGAAGCGGGCGGCATCACACAGCACATCGGTGCCTATCAGATCCAGGTCGGCGAAAAGTCCATCACGTTTCTGGACACGCCGGGACACGCGGCCTTTACCGCCATGCGGGCGCGCGGCGCCAGCGTGACAGATATTGCCATCCTGGTCGTGGCGGCAGACGATGGGGTGCAACCACAGACCAGAGAAGCCATCGACCATGCGCGAGCGGCCGGCGTGCCCATCATCGTGGCTCTCAACAAGATCGACCTGGCTTCCGCCAACCCCGACCTGACCAAGCAGCAACTGGCCGATGTGGGCCTCGTGGTTGAGGAATGGGGGGGAGAGACGACCTGTGTGCCTGTGTCGGCCAAGCAGAAAACGGGCCTGGATACCCTGGTCGATATGATCTTGTTGGTCGCGGAGATGGCAGAGTTGCGCGCCAACCCCAAGGGTCCGGCACGGGGCACGATTGTGGAAGCTCGGCTGGATAGGTTCCGTGGGCCCTCGGCCACGCTCCTGGTGCAGGACGGCACGCTCAAAGAGGGTGACGTGCTTTTGGTCGGCCAAACCTATGGCAGGGTGCGCGCCTTGACCGATTTCAAGGGGCAGCCGATCAAGCGAGTCACGCCTTCCATGCCCGCTGTGGTCATTGGCCTCCGAGATGTACCCGAAGCCGGAGACGTGTTTGAGGTGCTCGAGAGCGAAAAAGACGCTAGGGACATCGCCGAGCAGCGCGCACTGGAAAGCCAGTCCAAGGGCGCCCAGCCAGCTGAGACCTTGACCCTGGAAGAGATATACAAGAGAGCCCAAGAGGGCAGTGTCCAATCGCTCAACCTTATTCTCAAGGCAGATGTTCAGGGGAGCCTTGAGCCGATCAAGAACTCGGTGGAAAAGATCGATGTGGGCGATCTCAAGGTCAGAATCATCCACCAGGGCGTGGGTAACATCGGCGAATCCGATGTGATGCTGGCCGTGGCCTCCCAGGCCGTGATCATTGGCTTCAATGTGATCGCGGATGCTGCGTCACAGAGGATGGCCGAAGCCGAGGGCGTCAGCATTCGCACCTATGACATTATCTACCGAGTGATCGAGGATGTGCAGTTGGCCCTCACGGGCATGCTCAAGCCCGAGTATCGCGAGGTCCTGGTGGGTCGCGCAGCGGTGCGCCAGGTGTTCGGCATCCCGCGCTTGGGCAAGATCGCCGGTGTGCAGATCAGCGAGGGTAAGGCCCTGCGTAATGCCTCGGTGCGTGTCAAGCGTAATGACCATGTCATCTATGAGGGGCGCGTTGGCTCGCTGAAGCGCTTTACTGAGGATGTGCGCGAGGTGAGTACCGGGTTCGAGTGCGGCGTGAGCATAGACGGATTCAACGGCTTCGAGCCCGGTGATGTGCTCGAGTTCACGACCCAAGAACTTGTTGAACGAGGCGCCTAGTCTGTAGTGGGGGACGAGCCTATGCCTACCTATCGTCGGGAGCGGGCGGGCGATTTCATCCGTGAGCACTTTACACTGCTCCTAAGAGATCATATCCACGATCCTCGTGTTCAGAACGTCATCATTACCGATGTGAGTCTGACCCAGGATCGACGGCTTGCCCGCGTGTACGTTGCTTGTTATGATGGAGAAGAGGTCCTGAAAAAGGGTCTCGAAGGCCTCGAGAGCGCCAAGAGTTTTCTTAGGCGCTCATTGAGCCAAACCTTGGGGTGGCGTTTTGTGCCCGAGATCGAGTTCCGCGTGGACCGGTCCTTTCAATACGGATCCAGGATCGACGCGTTGCTTCGTGAAATCGAAACGACCGAGTCGGAACAAGAGGGCAGCGATACGAGAGAGCGCGAAGCGGACGAGGAACAAGAGGGCGACGAAGAAGGGTCTGACGAGAACCTTGACGAATGATGGACCGAGGTGACCCTCTAGATCCGGAGCAGCCAGGCCCAGGCCATGCCCACGGAACGTGGACAGTGGGCAACGAGGCGTCCTCTGCCTGCCAGCAGGTGGACGAGGAGCCCGCTGGTGAGGTGATGGGCATCCTGAATATCAACAAACCGGCGGCTGTGACCTCTCACAACGTCGTGGCCAGGGTTCGTCGAGTGGTGAACATGCGGCGGGTGGGCCATGCGGGCACACTCGACCCCATGGCCACCGGAGTCTTGGTAGTCTGCTTGGGCCGGGCGACCCGCGTCGCCGAGTACGTCGCCGAGACGCCCAAGACTTATCTGGCCACTGTCCATTTCGGGGTGGTTACCGAGACGTGGGATACCGAAGGCCAGGTCCTGGAGCGACACGACGTCAGCGATCTCTCGTTGGCGGCCATCGAGGCGGTGCTGCCCGAGTTCAGGGGGCGCATCGAGCAGGTCCCCCCGGCGTACTCTGCGCTCAAGCGGGACGGGCAGCCGCTCTATCGCCTGGCCAGGAGGGGGATCGCCGTCCATCTGGAGGCTCGGGAGGTAGAGATCCTGCAACTGGAGGTGATGGCCTGGCGCCCGCCCGAGCTAGAGATCAAGGTCAGTTGCACCAAAGGGACCTATATGCGCTCTCTGGCCTACGACCTGGGGCGGAGACTGGGCGTTGGCGCGCACCTCTCTGCCCTCGTGCGACTGGCAGTGGGGTCATTCAGGATCGAGGACGCCGTCGATCTAGAGGCCTTGGAGCGCGAGGCGCCTGGCCTGTGGACTCGCCATGTGGCACCCCTTCGCGAGGCCTTGGCCCATTTGCCGGGTGTGACGGTTGACCAGGATACGGCCAGGCGCTTATCTCTTGGCCAGGCCGTGACGCTGCCGGAGCAGCCTAGGGAATTGCTGTTTGCCTTTGGCCAGGATGATCGCTTGGTGGCGGTGCTGGAGTACAGCGCGCAAGATGCGTTGTGGCGCCCACACAAGGTGTTTTTTCCAGGTTGAGGCCCACACGCGCCGCGCATTGCGTGACCAAGCGTTGTGCGCATCACGCGGGCGCGCAGCGAATCTCTGTTACGGTTGAGCTATGCAGATACTGAACGATCTCGAGAACGTCGACCAGGAATTGGCCCTCACCATAGGGACCTTTGACGGTGTCCACCGGGGCCATCGTTCCCTTTTGGAGCAACTGGTGCAGCGGGCCAAAGAGACCGCTCGTCTCAGCGCGGTGCTCACCTTTCATCCCCATCCTCGTGCCATTTTGCACCCTGAAATGCGCCCCGTGTACCTAAGCACGCCCCAAGAACGGTCAGCCATCATCGCCTCTCTGGGAGTGGACCTGATGGTCGTGTTGCCCTTTACCGAAGCCCTAGCCGGCACTCCTGGCGAGGCTTTCATTCGTTCTCTTTTCGACCGGCTGTGCATGCGCGAGCTATGGGTGGGGCCCGATTTCGCCCTCGGTAAAGACCGCGCCGGAGATATCGAAGCGCTGCGTCGCCTAGCGAGAGAACTGAGCTACACCTTGCGGCTCATCGATCCGGTCTATGATGATGGCCAGGTGATCAGCAGTACAAGGATTCGTCAGCTCCTGCAGGCGGGCGATGTGGCTGAGGCCGGGCGCCTGTTGGGGCGCCTCTATGCGGTATCCAGCACGGTGCGAGGTGGCGCGCAGCGAGGGCGCTCGCTGGGCTTTCGAACCGCCAACCTGCAGCTGGCGCCAGATCGCGCTCTGCCCGGCGACGGCGTATACGCCGTGTGGGCGTGGGTGGAAGGGAATCGCTATCAGGCTGTGGCCAACGTGGGGGTGCGCCCGACCTTCGACTCGGGCGAGCGGCTCGTCGAGGTACACCTGCTGGACTACCACGGGGACCTCTATGGTGTGAATCTGGTGGTCGAGTTCGCCCATCGCTTGCGGCCCGAAATGCGCTTTGCCGACGCTGCGGCCCTCGCCGCGCAGATAGGGCAGGATGTGGCGCGCACGCGGGAGTTGCTGGGGCGCGCGTAGGATGGCATATCAGATGGTGCCAGGGGATGATCTGCCTTTCGAAGAGGTCGAGCACACCGCGGATGTGCGGCTGCGTGTTCGCGGGAGGGATATGGCAGAGCTCTTTGCTCATGCGGCTCAGGGGATGTTCCATTTGATGCGCCCGATAGCGGGCGCCGAGTCGCAGCCGGTGCAGCGCCACGTGGCGCTCGATTCCTTCGATCCGGTGAGCCTCCTGGTGGACTGGCTGAGCGAGCTGATCTACCTTTGTGAGAGCGAACGCGCACTCCTCGATACCTTTGAGATCACTCTGCTGGAGACCACGCACCTGGAGGCTCGCATCGGCGGCCATCGAGGCTACCGGTTTGAGAAGGTGATCAAGGCGGCAACATTCTCCGAGCTTGCTATCGAGCCCACGGGCTCGGGCTTAACGGCCACGATCACTTTCGATGTCTAGTTTGGCCGCTCTTGTGGAGGATATCCTCCCGGGGGGAGCATCCCGCTGAGGATCGTCGCGCGGCGGGGAGCAGACTCCACGGTCGGCGCGTGTAGACGGGGGCGGGTTCGTGTTGGGTGTAGGAGAGGAGTACGGGTATGGTTGCCAAGAGCGATCTGGTTCGCCTGGAGCCCTGTGTCTACGAGATTCCCATCGAAAAAGGTCGAGGCATGCGCGTCCCGGCGCGCATTTATGCCAGCGAAGAGTTGCTCGACGCGGCGCTCAGCGATCGCTCCATCGAGCAATTGGCCAATACAGCCACGCTCCCCGGGATCGTCAAGGTTGCCCTGGCCATGCCCGATGTGCACCAGGGCTATGGTTTTCCTATCGGCGGCATAGCGGCCACAGCCCTTCCCAACGGGGTCATCTCTCCTGGGGGCGTGGGGTACGATATCAACTGCGGTGTGCGCCTGCTCACCACGCACATCGAAGCGGAGGCGCTCAAACCACACATGGCCCGCCTGATGGCCGCGCTCTTTGGCCAGGTGCCCGCCGGCGTCGGTGCCGCAGGGAGCAGGGGACTCTCGGATAAGGAGCTGCGCGTTGTCTTGGAGCAGGGCTCGGACTGGGCCATCAAGAATGGCTATGGCAGCGCCGAGGACCGCGAACACACGGAAAAGAGGGGCCGCATGGAGGCGGCCAATGCGGATGCGCTGAGCGCGAGGGCTATGGAGCGCGGGCGCGACCAGGTGGGAACGCTGGGATCGGGCAATCATTTCCTCGAAGTGGATGAGATCACCGAGGTGTGCGACCCGGAGATTGCCCAGGCCCTTGGCCTGGTGGAGGGGATGGCCTGCGTGTGGATCCATTGTGGCTCGCGAGGCCTGGGGCACCAGGTCTGCACCGATGCCGTGCGCCAGATGCAGCGCAGCATGGCTCGCTACAACATCCAGGTGCCCGACCGTGAGCTGGCCTGCGTGCCCTTTGACTCGCCCGAGGGCCAGGAATATTACCAGGCCATGAGCTGCGCAGCCAACTATGCGTGGGCCAATCGCCAGGTGATCACGCATCGCGTGCGCCAGGTTTTCGAGCAGACCCTGGCTGGCCTACCGGGCAACAAGCACCTGCGCTTGCTCTACGATGTGTGTCACAATGTGGCCCAGGTGGAGGAGCACACCGTCGACGGCAAAAAGATCAAGCTCTGTGTGCATCGCAAAGGCGCCACACGCGCCTTCGGCCCCGGCCACCCCGACGTGCCGTCCGACTATCGCCGCTATGGGCAGCCGGTGCTGATCCCTGGTGACATGGGAACCGGCTCGTACGTCCTGGTGGGCACAGACAAGGCCATGCGCGACACCTTTGGCAGCTCGTGCCACGGTGCGGGCCGCGTCGCCAGCCGGTCCCAGGCACGCAAGAGCATGCGCGGCGAAGATCTGCGCCGCCAGCTGGAAAATGAGGGCATTACCGTGAGGGCCGGCAGCATGTCGGGCCTGGCCGAAGAGGCCCCCGATGCCTACAAGAACCTGGAGCAAGTCGTCGCGGTGGTGCACGAGACGGGGATCGCCCGCCGCATCGCGCGTACGCGCCCGCTCGGCGTCATCAAGGGCTGACGCTCGGCCGTTTCATGTTCAGTCGCACGCGCCCTCGCACACAAAGCGGGTTAGCTCGCTGACGCTCAAGCCCTGCAGCCCCATCTTGTCCAACGTGCGCCCACGCCGCCAGTAATCGGTGCGGTGGATGATGCAGGCCAGGCGGATCATGCTGTCGATCCCGCGCACCGAGACGCCATAGGCCTGCCCCAAGGCGGCGATGGGCACCAGGCTCATGGGCACATCCTCAAAAATGTAGCGATGGTTCAGGGTCTTGGGTGCGGTGATGCCATAGTACCCCGTTTGGTTGTGAATGGCCTCGTAGAGATCCTCGCCCGTGGCGTCATAGGCTCGTTTGAGCCACTCCTGGGCCGTTTGGGCGCGGATGCCCAGCGCGGCAGCGACGGTTACCCTCTCGCGATCCAACTCCTCCAGAACGTGCGCCACCGAATGCGTTACCCCGTCGATATAGAACTGGAACTCTCCGCCGGTCGATTCGATGCGCCCCGCGTTGAGGATGGTGAGGGCGGGATGAAAGATGGCTCCCATGTTGTTCAGGCCGGTGT
Organism: uncultured Anaerolineales bacterium; assembly: GCA_964416075.1. Lineage (GTDB taxonomy): Bacteria > Chloroflexota > Anaerolineae > UBA1429 > UBA1429 > CAYQDH01. Next base: position 8,785 of record CAYQDH010000084.1, read on the forward strand.
GAAGCACGCTCCCACCGTCGATGAATTGCGGATAGGCGGGGGCCACAGCGTCCAGCACTCTGGAGGTCTGTGTGGCGGGCAGCGCAGCCACAGGCACGCTATCTTTGATCCGGAAGATGCGCGCCTGCGCCGGACCATCGGAGCGACTGGCGTAGATGAGCGTCTCCGTCTCGGCCACGATGACATCGCCGACACAGTTGCTCTCGCGCAGCACCTTGCGAAACTCGATAGCCCCGCATGTGCGACCAGGGTGCAGGATGACGATCTGGCCATCGCGCAGGTGAAGTGCGGCGGCCCGGGCCACATCCGCATGGGCTGAAGAGGGCACCACAACCATGATCACATCGGCTTCCGCCAGGGCTTCTCCCATGTCTGAGGTGGTCCGTTCCAAGCGCCCAAAGCCGCGCGGACCCCCCTCATAGCTCTCCAGCTCGATGCCACCGCGTTTGTGGATCACACTGATGTTGTCGGCCGTGCGGTTATACAAGCGGACTGGATAGCCCTCCAGAGCCAAGTGAGCAGCCATGGCTTTGCCCCCATGACCCGCGCCAATCACAGTGTATCGCGTCTTTCCATTCACTGGACGCTCCTTTCGTTGTTAACTGGTGCCATATCATCGTGTGTTACGATGACCGCTTGGCAGATGCGGTGGCCAAGGTTATCGGTGACCGATGCCGGAGAGTCTCTCCAGCCGTTCCTGCTCTGAGATGGCGCTCCCACTTGCAGCATCGACGGCGACACAGGCTCCGCGTTGATCGATGCGCGTGACGATCTCTCCGCGCGCATAGAGGTTATTGCGCAGATGCGGGGCATCCAGGATGCCCATAGACACAGCGCGGGCCAGGATCGGCGGATCAGTCCATGGATCGGTCACCCCTGGCCCGGCCAGGCGGCCAATACCTTGCAGCGTCACTTGTGCCTCGCGGACGAGTTCCTCTTTGCGCTGCTGTACGGCGGGATCGACGGTCATGTCTGGCTGGCCACGCAGTGCGTTTTCGATAGCTCGGCGTGCCAGCTTGCAGGCCTCGATCACATCATCGGCGGTTGCAGCGTGGTGCGCCTCTGTGTGGCTGACCACATGCACGATGTGGGGTCGCAGGGCCATCTGTAGATACACGCTGGCCGCCAGGTGGGCGCGGGCTGCATCTGGGTCGAGTGGATAGCTGAGCAGGCCAGTGCGCGTCTGCCGCCAGATGCGGAACTCGCGTGCGCTCGCTGGTGTGGAGACCTGCTCCGCGATTGGCTGAACCTGGCTCAGCGGCGCGATCAGCTCCAGGATCGCCAGCATCTTGGCCAGGTCCATCGCGTCGTTGTGGCCGGGCGGGCTGTTGAACATCATCGCCGCTACATAGTCCTGCACACCCCACGCGCGGGCGTTATAGGCCGAAAGGTAGGCCGACGCCACGAAAACCACATCGGGCGCATCGCGCATACCCCAATGGTGTGGCTCATTCAGCTCCACCGGAATCCCGCGCTCCCCGTGCCAGGCCATCACTGCCTGATGCTCGCGGATGGATCCTGCCAGATCCCACGGTCCCCGCCCATCCATGCGATTGAACCAGTAAAGGGGCACGGCGCACCACGCGATGTTGATGGTTTCTTGGTACATTTCAGCCAGCCTGAGCAGGTCGTCGGTGCCCGCATAGGTGCGCAAGAGGGGATAGTTGCCCCGCCGGCTCGCGGCGTAGAGCAGGCGATAGTCATCGGGGCTGCGCACCGGCACGCCCCCCGCCCCCGTGCGGCGGGGATCCTGGCGTTCGGGATGATAAAAGTTCGCTTGCGCGTCCTGGTCCGTGCCCAAAGAGAGCACATCCAAGATTCGCGCCTCGGCAATGCGAGCAATTCCCTCTGCGGTGGCCTCCATACTCGGCAGGCCAAAGTGGTGGCGCAAAATGGGCAGCGGGGATTTCCAGGCGATGCGCTCAACAGTGGTCTGTGGATAGTCCTCTTCCTGGGGGATGACTCGGCTCTGGCCCTTCAGATAGGATAGGACCTGGTCCGTGGATTCGCTGCCGTCAAAGACCCGCTCGAAAAACCCGAGGGAGCGCACACGCTCAGCTACGGGCGGCGTGCCGCCAAAGGCGAAGCGCACGCCTGCGTCGCGGAGTTCGTCGGCCATTTCGGCGAACTCGGATACCAGGCGCTCGCCCGTTTCCGGCGTGAGCCGGTAAGACACACCCACCAACTCGGCCTTCTCGCGCACGGCCGCGCGCACCACTTGCTCAATCGGCGTCGCCGGACCGAGAAACACGGTGCGCCAGCCCGCGGCTTCAGCCAGGCGCAGAAAGTTGAGCACACCAGCCACATGGACGCACTCGCCCAGCGCTGCCGCTACCACTGTTTTCACCGTTCCCTCCTCTCCACCTGTGGCAGACTTGCGTCGTCGGCCCCCGCAGGGCGCCTACGATGGCAGGAATGCCAAGATGTAAGACACAGAGCCGCCTATGCTGTCTCGTGCCGTAACGGTAGGCGCATTCGGCGGCAATGGTCGCAGCGAGCCGGTGGGCGTCGCAACGCTGCGAGTGCCACAACAGTCTGCGGCCCGATTCCGGTGGGAACTGGCCACAGCTGCGCAGAGTTCACGTCGGATACTTGCCTAGTCTATCATAAAGTATACGCCCCTGAGGACGATGTACAAGACGTACAGACCGATGAGATAAAAGCCCGCAACCTTGCCCAGTTTGCCTTTGGAGAACCAGAGGATGACCCACAGGATCATGCCGGTGATCGTTTCCCAGGGTAGGTCCCAGTAAAGGAGCGGCCTGGGAGCCCAGTACGTAGAGATCAAGGCGCCGCCCCCGATGGCCACCAGAGGATTGGTGATATTGCTGCCGACGAGGGTGCCGATGGAGACCCCGTGGGAGTTGTGTCGTACGCCGGCCATCGCCGTGGTAAACTCGGGCAGGGCCGAGGCCACCCCCAAGGTCACAACGCCTATGAAAGAGCCGCCCACGCCGGTGACCTGGACGACATGCTGGGTGATACCGAGCACGACCTGCGCACTCAAGATGGTCAGGGCCATCGCCCCAAGAGCGAATAGGATCGACAGGACAAGCTCGCGCGGTGTCTGGGGACCGCTGCTCTCTGTACTGACCTCCTCGGGGGCCTTTTTGTAGTACTTGCGCTCGTCCCAGTAGAGGTAGTAGGTGTAGACGATAAACGTGCCGAACAGGATGAGCCCGTCCCATCGCGAGAACGTGCGATCCCATCCCAGGATGATGCACATGACCGTGGTGCCAATCATGGGGATCATGCTCTTCCATAGAAAGTAACGCCGGAAATAGAGCGTGCCCGAAAGCAAGACGACCAGGCCCATGATCAACGTCTGTTGCACCACATCGGAGCCGATGTTAGCCCCCAGGACGATCGACGAGCCGATTTGGAAGTCGAGCGTTCCACGTAGGATGCCGACAGACGCCGTATAGTGGGAGCTGATCTCGGGGATGCTCGTGGCCAGTGAGAGGACGGTCATACCCATGAACGTCGCGGAGAGATGGAAATACTCGGCGATCCCCACTACCTCTTTGACCGCTCTCTCTGAGCTGAGGATGAGGACCGCTAGGGCCACGAGGCCGAGGATGATCGATACCGGCAGACCCTGTGCTGCAACAAAGGACCCCATGTTAGGAAACCTTTCACTACATGCGTGGTGAGCAGCCCCAACGGGGTGCCCTCTGGCAAAAGCCGCCTCGCGGTATGGGACCTGGCTATCAAGCCGATGTCCGACCCCACGGGCGGCCACAGTCGAGACAGGATCATGGGTAAAAAAAACCGTCACCGGCGCACGCCAGTGACGGTCGAGAAGCACAGTTCTCACCGTTTGAGGTCAGGGACCTCCTAATATGGCGAGTGCCAAAAGGTACAGCGCAGCTAAAAGGCGTCTACCGGCGTCTTTTAGTCTGACTCAATGATGCCAACACTGCAACATGCGAGCCTACCTTACGATATAGTCCGACAGCAGATTATACATGGAATTGGGGGCGGGTCAACTGGACTAGAGAGATGGCTAGGCCTTGCGCGGCTTGGCCAGGATCTCGCGTATCTCGAAACCCAGGAATTTGCGCGGGTACGCCGGCTGGCACACGATGGCCGTATCTGCGCCATTCCCTGTGCCCGCCACCGACACCACTTCCTGATCCATGTCCAGCAACCCCGCATCGGCGGCCATGAGCACGCACTCTACCGCCACCTTCATCCCCTGGCAGAAACGGTACAACGTATCGCGCACGATCTCCTCAGGCGTGCGACCGCCGTATTTGTCGGAGAAGGCCGATCCCAGGCCATTGCCCAGGGCGTGGATGCCGGTGACCACGGCTACGCCCAGTTGCTGGAGCGCAGCCCTTTCCGCCGCGGACATGCACCAGCCCTCACTCTGCCAGCCGTGGCTAATGCTTACGGCAATCACCCGGATGCCATCAGCAGCGCAAAGCACCTGCGCCTGGCGAGCCGTGTCCCCATGTGACGAAGCCACCACCATCTGTTTGATCCCCAAGGCCTTGGCGCGCTCACAAGCGATCTGTAGGGTGGCCTCGGTGTTCTGCGCGCCCCCCTGCTCGAAATAACACGTCGTCAGTTTCATGATTCCTCCCCTAGGACAGATAGTTACCGCGCAAAGATCGTACCCCGCACGTAATCGGCGTCTGGAGATGCCAGGAATGCTAGCACGCGCGCTACCCCTCGCGGGTCGCCGAACGACATGCTGGCCAAAGCCTCCTCCTCGGGGCGCCCCGCGACCCGCGCTCCGGCGGCCACGACCCCCCGCATCATGGCCGTGTCGATGACCGCCGGGCAGACGTCGTTCACGCGGATACCCAGGGGCGCTAGCCGCGCCTCCAGGGTGAGGGCCAGCCCGTGCACGCCCCCTTTGCTG
>CAYQDH010000084.1:13664-14336 GCA_964416075.1 uncultured Anaerolineales bacterium
AAGGAAGAGCTGGGCCCCCGCACCCCCGCACCGGAGGCCAGTAACAGTACCACACCGTTACCTGCTTTTTGCAGGTGCGGAGCGGCGCGCCTCACGCAGAGGTAGGTGCCGATCAGGTTCACATCGATGACGGCCCGAAAAGTGGCTTCATCCAGCTCTTCTACGGGCGCGAAGGAACCGCGCAGGATCCCTGCGCAGCACACGAGCGCATCCAGACGCCCATAGCGCTCCACGGCCGCATCCATGAGCCGAGCGCAATCTTGCTCCTGCGTTATATCGGTGCGCATGAAGGTGGCCTCGCCACCCGCGGCGCGAATAGCCGCCGCCGCGTCCTCTCCTTCTCGCTCCAGCAAATCGCCTACCACCACACGGGCGCCCTCTTCAGCGAAAACGGCCGCCGCGGCCGCCCCAATGCCCCGTGCTCCGCCGGTTACCACCGCTACTCTACCATCCAGCCGCATTTTCACTCCTTCCAGGCAACCCCGGCACGCTCCGCTGCCGCACGGACGACACTCAGGGCGTGTGGCACGCGGTCATCGGGCAAGTGCTCGATCAGGACATAGCCCTCCGGGCAAGCCGCCTCGAAGCGCTGCAGATAGGTTTCCATATCGAAAATCCCCTCGCCGGGCGCGCACTCGTCGCAGCAGAAGTCGTTCTCGCGGCACGAGCACC
>CAYQDH010000084.1:14346-14593 GCA_964416075.1 uncultured Anaerolineales bacterium
GCCCGCAGACTATAAAGGGGGCCAGCACGTCGAAGGCGCGATGGATGAACGGCGTCGAGTCGTAGGCGTCATCGAGCGTCCCTATTAAGTTCACCACATCCATATTGGCGCGCACAGCGGGGGAACCGACCGCCTCGATGACCTCGCGCATCCGCTGGGGCGAATCGAGCGGTGAAGGGATGCCCCCCTCCAGGGCCAGGTACACGCCCTCTTGTTCGGCAGCCGGCGCCACTTGGCGCAAGCTGTC
>CAYQDH010000085.1:0-2701 GCA_964416075.1 uncultured Anaerolineales bacterium
CACGGCTAGGGCAACCACGAACCCTCCACCGATGACCAGCGGCGTATAGGAGCGTGGCAACAGAAAGCCAGATACCCCCGCTGCCAGGGATAGCAAGGCTGCGAGGATGATCACTACCACGCGCCAGGTGGCCGGGATGCCGCTGGCGCGCAGGCTGGCATTGTCGACATACAGATCGCTACCTGGCATTCTGTTGGCCTGTTCCGAAGCAAATTCTCTCATGTCCTATCGATCTCACAAATGGCTATTCGATACTTACCCGAGCCCGTAGCCGGGATATCGTCCACAAAGTCAAAGGTCACCACGCAATCCTCGCCCAAGTACGATTTGGCTCTGGCCTTTATCTCATCCAGTATGGTGGGGTCGTAGGGGACCCCGGAAGGCACAATGCGGTACATGATGTGATCATAGTCCTTCTGGACGATCTGGAATCTCTGTATCCAATCCTGGAAGTACAGCATCGATTCGAAATACCCGCAGTCATAGTACCCGCCGTTTCTTGTCCTAAACACATCCGCGGACCGGCCCAGCAGATGGTCGAGCACTTGGGCTCCTTGGGCGCCCTTAACCGTTCCTTGTGGCGCCAACATGCCCATGTCGCCTATGCGATAGCGCACCAACGGCATAGCCATGTTGGTCAGGGAGGTCGCCACAATCTCCCCTTCGACGCCCTCCGGGACTGGGTGGCCATGCTCGTCGACGACTTGAAGATAGGTGCCCCAGGGGGCCACCCACAGACCCTGCACCCCCGGGCGCTCGCAAGCGATATCGCCCATTTCGCGCGATCCATAGCGGTTATAGACCCGGCACCCGAACACGCGCTCGATGGTCTGGCGCATGGAGGGGTACAGCGTGACGGCCGAAGTCATGATGGCCTGTTGCGGGAGCACCTCTATCTCCTCGCCCTCCGCGAAACGCGCCAGCTCGTATATGGCGTCGGCATAAGCCACGATCAGCTTGGGGCGCAGGGTGTTGAGCAACTTGATATATTCGTGCATGCGCTCGCGGCTCATGCGATAGGCGTTCAGCAACGTCGTGTTGGTGAGTCGATTGGCTAGGCGCGCGCTGAGCGTCTCGCCCCCATGCGTGATGTCGCGATCCGACCCCCAGAGGTATACGGCCGGCTCTCCCACTTCCCTGCCGACCAGGTGTCCATAAAATAGCGTGATCGCCCCCGCCCGATAGGAAAACTCTCTATCCTGGACGAACTCGGCAGGGTTCCCGGTGGAGCCACCCGAGGCGTTGCGATACCATTTGCGACGCTCGAGGTCGGCGGATTTCAGAGCTTCATGCTGCTCTCGCATGATGGCTTTGGTGAGAATGGGAAAACGCTCCAGGTAACCTTGAGGATCGTCGTAGAACGAATCCCCTAGGTCGCGCATCACCTCCGCGTAATAGGGCACGGAGCGCTTGCAGTGATCGAGCAACTGCACCAGCAACTGCTTGGTGGTGTTGGGCGGGATACCCTCCCGCTCGTCACGCAGCAATTGAGCATAACGCGCCCCCAGTCTTTGCCCTCTGAGGCCGACCAGTGCGAAATAGGTCCATTTGCGAAGGTTAGCGCCGAACATAGTCATCCTTTTATGTGAGTGGAGCTATAGCCAACAGCATGGCGTGTTCTCCACTCTTTCTCGAACATGTCATCTGAGTTGCCCCAGCGATACGCTTGGCCGGTGTGCTGGCTCGCCGACGCGAATCTCGGAGATAAAGAAGGGGATCTTGCCCGAGCCCCTGCTTTCCAGCTGGTCCACGAAATCTATATCTACAGTGCAATCCTCCCCCATGACACGCTTTGTGTTCGCCACGACCTCATCCAGTTCCGCTCGATCATAGGCAGATCCCGATGGCACGATCCGGAACACGATGTGCGATCGGCTCTTTTGCACAATCTGGTATTGCCATAGCCAATCCTTGCCGTAGAGCAGCGTTACCAGATAGCCGATGGCCACGAGCCCGCCGTCGCTCGTCTCCACCATGTCGCCGACCCGGCCGCTGATCTGGGCCAGCACCTGACCCCGCATCGCGCCCTCACTCTCTTGGGGATCGGCAAGAACCCCACGATCCCCGATCCGGTAGCGGACCAACGGCATCGCCATGTTCGTCAGCGATGTGATCAGGATCTCTCCTTCGACGCCGGGCGGCACAGGGCGGCCCTGGGGGTCAACGATCTCTATCAAGTTGCCCCAGGGCGCTACCCACAGCCCCCCGCAGCCAGGGCGCTCGCAGGCCACATCCCCCAATTCTCGACATCCATAGCGGTTGTACACCCGGCACTGAAAGACCCGCTCGATCGTCTCGCGCATAAACGGATAGAGCGTCTCCGCTGAGGTGATGATGGCCTGTTGCGGGACCACCGCCAGCCCCTCGCGCTCGGCAAAGCGCGCCAACTCGTAGGCGGATTGGGCGTATGCGACCAGCAGCTTGGGACGGCGCTCGTTGAGTATGGTAATGAACTCACGCATGCGCTCTGGCGACATGCGATAGGCGTTCAGCAACGTCGAGTTGGTCAACTTGTTGGCCACGATGGCCTGCCAGCTTTCGCTCCCACGGATGATGTCACGCTCCGAGCCCCACAAACGTATGATGGGCTCGCCCATGTCTCGGCCGACCAGCCTGGAAAAGAGCAATGTGATGGCCCCCGCTCGCGCCGCATAGTCATGGTCTTGGATCACGCACACTGGTTCCCCGGTCGATCCTCCCG
>CAYQDH010000085.1:2711-14591 GCA_964416075.1 uncultured Anaerolineales bacterium
CAAGTCGTCCGATTTGAGATTCTCAAAGCGACTGCGAATCGTCTCCTTGGTCAGGATGGGCAGCTGCTGTAGATAGGCCACGGGATCGTCGTAGAAAGACCCTCCTAGGTCGCCCATGATCTCGGCATAGTAGGGCACATGCTGGCTGCAATGCTCCAGCAAGCGGATGAGCAAACGCTGTGTCGTATCCGGCGGAATTCCCTCCCGCACCTTCCGCAGGTAGCCTTCATAGTACTTGCCTAGGGCCGCGCCTCTGAGGGCAACCACAGCGAAATACAGGCGCTTGCGAAGCCTAGCATCGAACATGCCGCCCCCCCTCGTCGCCACAGCGCGTCCGGCGGGTGCTCGATGATGGCAGCGATGCTCCTGGGACACGACCTGGCTGACAGTAATGGCGATACTTGCCCTCAGGTCCGGGCAGGATATCGTCTTCATGCAATAGACTCACTCGATTCTAATCGTCCGTCACGCGCCCTTCAGCTTGCTTCCGAATAACTCTGAGACACGCTTGGCCGTACCCCGCAGGCCAAGGCGGCGCACGCCAAAGTGCCATCGGGCGCCCCAGCGGTCGAAACGGGCGCGCTCGGTCGCGTACCAGGCCTCATACTCGGCGCCTTGCCTATGCTTCAGGGGCACGCTGCCCCAGGCCATCCTCCTGGCGGCGCGGCGGTGCGGATCGCTCACCACCTCCCGACCCCGCTGCCAGAACGAAGCTGCCCGATACTCGACGGGATGCCCGCGTCGAAAAACAAGATCTACGCCTAGCCCCTCGTTGTTTCTCGGCGCACCTTTGACGATCCAGTCGCCGTGGCCATCCGGAATATCGGAAAAGTACAAATTGCCCAGGCTGTAAAACACCGGGCAAGCGCCGATGGCCTCCATCCCCCGCACGACATGGGGATGGTGGCCCACCACCACATCAACGCCCATCTCTGCCAGTTTCGTGGCCAAGTTGCGGTCCTCCGGCCTGGGATAGGGGAACAGTTCATCGCTCCAGTGCGCAAAGATCATGACCCAATCTACCTGGTTTTTCAGCTCCCTGATCGTGCGTTCCGCTTCCTCCAGGCCTGGCCAGCAATGGGGCCCCGGCACAGACATCCAATCGGGGTGCGTCTCTGGGAAGACCCAGTTGACGATGGCTAGTCGCCCCTCCTCCGTCTCCTAAAAGAGAGGCCTGCGGATCTCCTCTTGCGTCCGACCCGCGCCCACGATGTCGAACCCGGCCGCCTGGAGCGAGGCGATCGTATCGGCCAGGCCCTGCTCCCCGGCGTCCAGGACATGGTTGGTCGCCAGAGCTGCGTAGCCGGGCGCCCATCTCGAGACCACGGCGGCGGCGCGCGGATGAGCTATCAGCCTGGGCCCGCTGGACCGCGGCCGCGAATTCAGCGCTTCGCCCAACGGCAGCTCCCAGTTGAGCAAACATGCATGCTCACCGTCTGAGACCTCGTCGGCCCGCAGTGGGGGCCACACCGGCATATCGCCATCGCTGATGGCTATGTCGCCCAGGCACAGTAACCGCATCTCCAGTCTTTCTCTCCTATCGGGTCGATAGCGACGCATCATGGGGGCGCAGTCGGGCCGGGATAAAGCTCTTCAGCAACGCTCTGTCGCCCCGGCTGAGGCCCCCTACCCATATCACCAAGCCGTAGATGAGTGAGACGGCGACCATGGACGCCGCCAGAGTGATCCAGCTGTCGGGCCTGCGCACCAGCGAGGCGCCATAGGCCAACCCCCAGGCCAGCGCCGTGCCCACGATGCTGGCGATCAGGCTGGGCAATAAGGCCCACCAGCGCAGCCTCATGATGCGCGCCGTATAGATGGGCATGTAAATGCCGTTCTTGGCCGTCCAGGCGATGGCCGTGGCTACGGCCACGCCCACGGCCCCCCACCTGTTCCAGCGGGCAAAAAGGATGGCCAGGCCCACGTTGAGGGCGCCACTCAACAAGGTGACGATCCCGGGCCAACGGACCTTGTTGTACGCGTTCTGCACGTGTAACAACGGGCGCACCGAAAGGTTCAGGCCATGATGGAAGATGATCACGATCAGTAAAACGGCCAGGTATTCGTAAGATGGGCCCAGCCAAACCGAGAGCAGCGGACTTGCGTACCCGCAGAGCAGGCCCACAGGCAACCCCAGGGCCAGGCCCAGCAACTTGACCGATTGCGCGGCGAGCCGCTGTAAACCCACTTGGTCGCCTTGCGCGTACTTGAGCAAAATCACCGGCCTGATGACAGCGCTGGCCGCGGTGACCAGGTGCTCCATGAGCATCGAGAATTGCGCTGCTGAGGCGTAACCGCCCGTCATCGCCGGCCCAAAATAAGCATTGACCACGATCAGGTCCACCCGGCCCAGGAGAGCGGCGCCCGCCATGTTCACCATGACCCAACCGCCCATTCCAGCCATCGATCTCAGCCGCGTTTGGTCGAAGGCCGCCACGCTGATGTGCAGCTCGGGGGTCAGCTTGTGCCACCAAAACACAAAGCCGACCAGGTTCACCAGTGCCGCCGCCAGTGCCGCCATGCCGGCGTACCACAGCCGGCTAGCAAAAAGAGAGTACAGCACGATGATAAGAGCCACCCGCGAGACGAGCCCGGCCAGGTACACCAGGTTGCTGTAAACGAATCGGCTGTGCACGAAACACGATATGGCAAAACATCCTCCCAGCACGGTGATCAGGAAGGAGCTAGCTACCAAAAGGAACAGCCTGCTGCTATCGGCCTCCCAACCTTCGGGCACAGCAAAGATGGCGGGAAAATAAACGGCCACGATCAACACCAGGGGGATCAGCGCGGCCATAATCCCGATAAGGCCGAAGAGCGCCGAGTTAAAAGTTCTGTTCGCCGCAGGCGCGTCCCGGCGGCCCAGGTCGATGGCCACGAAACGACTGAGCGCCGAATCGAGCGCCGAGGTCACGATCGATATATACGAGACCACCGTGTTAACCAGTTGGACCATCCCAAAGGCGGCGATGCCCAAGTGCCCGATCAGAAAAGGGGTCATCCACAAATTCGTGAACACATTGGCCCCGACGTATACGACGTTGGAGACGACATTGGCCAGGAATCCCTGGCGCGCGCGCCCCGTTTCCAGGGCCTCACCTCTGGCGGGGGCGCCTTCTGTGCCCACAGCGCTGCCTGTGCCCACATCCATGGGGACTGCAGTGACTGGCTCAGTCATCGTGTCACCTGGCCATCTGCTGCCTCACGTACGACCATTGGCAAAAACGCCAGCTCGTTCGGGGTGCAGGCTGAGAGCAGGACCGCCCCATCCTGTGGCTGCAAGACGATGCTGTCGATAGGACTCCCATCGTTGTAACGCGCGATGCTCACCCATTTGAAGGCATCGGCCACCACCGTGCCATTGCCTGTGGCGGCCAGGGTTGCGTGTCCCGTTGCGCCCGCGTTCAAATTGAAGGTACCCAGGATGCGCCAGCCGATCTCCCCCGTGGATTGATCTAGAGAGACCACCGTCTCGCCGCCAGCGTGGTGCACGGCCACCGACGCCGCGCGGGTCTGCCCCGCTTGAGGCGCCACCCAGGCCAGCACCTGGTATGCGCCCCCATAGGCCAGCGAAGGCTTGTAGGTTATCTGTGCACCACTGCCCGCCTGTGCCGTGTGGACCGTGGCGCCAAACTGGCTCTCGTTGGCCGCCTGTGCCTGCCATCCGCTCGAAGCTGTGGCCTCATCATCGTCCACGCGCTTCTGAAAGAGGGGCGCCTGGCTCCCTCTCAGCTTGCAATAGGTCGCGGGCAGGTTCGCCATGCGGACGGAGCGCGTCGTGTTGAGCACCACCAGGCCATTCTGGAACGAGCGGGTCCACACCCCCGGCGCGCCCGCCAAAAGGGTAGGATCCCCTGTCGGCTGGCCCAGGTAGCCTGGCGCCGGGAGTGCGCCCCCGACTCCGGGGTTCGCGGACGCCCCGTCACCCCCCGGAGCGCCGAATTCGTCATACCACCACGATCGGTTGCTCACACTGCCCAGCTCGTAGACGAACAGGCCATCCCCCATAAGCGCGCTGGCCAACCCATAGCGCATGCGCTGATAGCTGGCGGCGGCCTCCGCCTGCATGGCGGCGGGCGCATCGCCCAGGTAGGGGAAGGGGTATTTTTCATCGTATAGCAACTCGGGGCCACTGCACAGAAACGTGGTATGGGGCGCTTGACCCTCGCTCATCCATGCGCGATAGTCGGCGACGACGGCCTCCCAGGATGTCGACGGGGCACCGTCGAGGATGGCGCGCAATTCCGTTTCATAGAGGCGTCCGTTGAGCCAGGGGGCATACTCGTGGGCGGCCCCGTTGCCCACCAGGACGGCATGAGGCAGGCTGCTGCGTATGCGTGCCACGAGGTCCTTGATTCCCTCGCGATAGGCCTCATCGAGGGTCGTGGGATTGTCGGGCGCGCCATCGAGATTGCTATCGATGTCCGAGCCGAGCCATGAGATAGTGCTGGCCAGGCCGTCCCACCAGATGCCATCGTAGGCCAGGTCGTCGCCCTGGTCCGAGCGTCGCGAGAGCAGGTTGTCGACGCTTTGGCGGGCCAACGCAGCCCGACAGGTGGCGACCGTTAGGTTGTACATGGGGTGGCCCCAACCCTCGGAGAGAAGAACCTGGCCCGCGCTGTCGCGCAAGAGGCAGTTGTAGCCCGGATCGCCGGGTTGGCTATCCCACCACGATGCGGTCAGGGCGTCCCCTTCGGGCCAGCCGTAGGTGACGTTCTGGAATAGAAGCAGCTTGGCATCGGGGTTGATGTTGCGGACCGCATCGGCGATGTGACCAGCATCCCGCAAGCCATAAGGTACCAGGAGGTCGTAGCCAGCGGCATAGGATGCGCCCCGCTCGGATAGGTCGCTGTCGTACATGCTGGCAATGCGCGGGTAACCCCCATCCCAGGATCCCAACACACGCACGTGAGTCTCTCGTTCCAGGAGATCCGGATCGCGCTCGCCATCTCGGTCGCGGCAACGCACGTGAAATCGGCGCTCGGCCAAATCGTGCAGGCCGCTCACTCGCGCCCGATGTACGAGGCCCCCCTGGCCTTCGTCGAACGAGTTCGGCATGCTTCCATAGGGGGTGTAAGGCTCTTCGGACCACCGGCAATCGGCAGCCACCGTGGTAGTCAGGCCCAGGGTAAGCCAGCTAGTCCCCGAGGCCAATAGCCCTGGCGCGGGGCTCAGGGGCCCCAGCGGAGAAGCGCCCAGGGTCGTGCTGGCTATCACGGTGTCTTCGCAAGCGCCCTGCACATCACACGGCGTGAACTCCAGGGTGACTAGATCTCCGACCGCCAGGCCCGCCGTAGCCAGGACCATCTCATTGTGGGGGGCCGGTTTTCCCCGGGTGGCTGCGGCAGCGATCTCGAAAGAGCTGAGCGCGCGGCGGCTGAGTCGCACATCGTCGAACGTGGCATCCATCACGTTTCCCTCGGCTCCGCTGCCCAGGTGCCAGGTCTGGGCAGCGCCCGGTAGGGCGACGAAGGTATCGTCATCCACCATGGCGCCATCGTAATACAGCGCCAGGATGTTTGCGTCTGCTGACCAGGTCGCGGCCACATAGTGCCACTCACCGGCTCGCCAATGCGGCGGTGTGGGCCAGGTGCTATGGTACTGACCGCCGTTGATGCTGGTGACGACCACGCGACCTTCGTTCACGTCGACGAACAGTGTATGGGTGCTGTCGACCATGTAGGAGAACAAGCGGGGGCGGTCATCGTAGGTCGCGCCATGGGTGTCCAGGTCATGCGCCAGCTTGACCCACATCTCGATGCTTCCTTCGCGTGGACTGACGGTATTCGCAGCGGGGTAGGCCAGGCGGCTATCGGCGGCGCGGCTCATTTGGATGGCTTGGCCGGGCAACCCGGCTAGGCTTTTGCCGAATAGCCCGGCCACAAAGCTCAGGCCCTGGCTATGGCTGGGCGCCTGCCCATTGGTGCCATGCAGGTCGCCATCGAGAGGCAGTAGGAGGCTCTGGGGCACCACGCCCTGTGCTACGGGCGCGCCGTTGACAATCCAACGGTAGGTGTTGATCCCTTCCCGGTATGTGTCGGGGTTGCTCAAGCCGGCGCTGGCACGGAGGGGATCGCCGGCATAGGCCGCTTGAAGCGTCACAGAGGCGGGAGAAAGGTGAACATGGTCGGCCAGTCCTCCTGAAGAGTTGGCCAACCATAGCAGCAAACTGACGGCCCCAAGTTGCAGCCTGTACAATCGATATCCGAGTTTCGCCCAGACCACTCTTGGCCCCCAAGATCCCCTGGAGTTGCGTGCTGGCCAACGCCCTAGCCCTGCAACAGCGCCTGCCCCGCCGACAACGCCATCTTCCACTAGCAATAATGTCTTCTATCGTTTCGACGCCCTATCGTAACCGTCATTCGCGATCCAGCGAAGCTAACCAGGTTTTCAAGGGCCCCCAACTCAACTGGTAGCGGGCATGATAGTAAACGAGTTTCAGATACTCGTCTTTGACCAACCTCCGCGATCCCTCGTCCTCCCACCAGTCACGCCGGTAATGAGTGCGTTCGAACGGCACCGGCGCCATCTGCACTGAAACGCTCTTACCCAGCACTCGCCGAGCCGTCCAGCGAGCCCGGCGCATATGATGCGCATCACTGACCACGATCACGGAGCGAACCCGCTCGCCCGGAGCGCGCTCGCTGGCAGAGGCGATCCATGCCTCCAGTCTCACCGCCTCCGCGTAGGTGCTGGTCACCGCCGCATCATCGATAATGATGGCCTCCGGCGGGACGCCGTGCGCCAGTGCCAGCGCCCTGCCGTGTGCGCCGTGATCGTAGTGATGGAACTGGCACCAACCACCCGTGAAAAAGAGCCGCTTGCCATAGCCCTGCTGGTACAGCTGGATGGCATACTCGGTACGGTAATCCTCGCCAGCGATGACGTGGATCACGTCGGCCGGCTTGATCTGATCTCGCACCACCAGGTAATCGCCTATCCCCAGCAGGATTGCCTCGCGACGCAGGTACAGGCCGACGGTGAGCAGCGCTACGACAGTGACGGCCATTGTGGAGGCCATCACCCCTCGCCCCCTTGGCTGATGCGGAGACCGATCACCCATGGCCACCGGGGCCCAGTTCAGGGCCGCGCTTGGAGATGAACGATGCGCTCCCCTTCACTTTGCCCCTTCGCTCCGGGTTGCCGTCGGGGTCGCCACCCCCCCATCATCCGGCGCCTGAAGCGGGCCTTGCGCGCCGTTGCCATGAAGGCTTGCGGCTGGGGCTGATGTGTTCTGAGACGCTTCGCCGACCCGTTCCGACGCACTCGGTGTAGGTATCTGTTTTCTCATCAAGACGCGTTCAGGATGCGGGAATAGTCTGCTCCCCAGGCGACGCATGAATGACCCCTTCTTGCCGCGAGCGGTTGGGCGCGAACCGGACGACGTGCCACCGGCCGAATGGTAGTCCGAGTAATAGTAGTTGCCATAGTAGCTGCTACGGTGCGTGGCCACTCCGTTGAGCACCACACCGGCTATGTTGGCTCCCACCCGGTGCAAGCGTTCCACGGCCTGGCGTGCGGCCTGCCAACGGGTCTGCCCGGCGCGCAACACCAGCAAAACTCCATCCACGTGGCGGGCCAGGAGCAGCGAATCGGCCACCGGCAGCACCGGCGGGCTATCGACCACCACCACATCACTCCTGCGGGCCAGGTCATCCAGCAGGTTGCCCAGGTTTGGCGATCCCAAAAGCCGCGTGGGATTGGCTGGCGACTCACCGCTATTGAGCATCGACAGCCCGTCGATGGCGGTGCTATGTAACATGCCATCGAGCTGCCCTTGCGCCAAGGCAGCGCTCAGGCCTTCGCTGTGCGGATCGATATCGAAAAAGCGCTCCAAGGTCGGCCTGCGCATGTCGGCCTCCACCAGCGCCACGGAAAGACCCGACTGGGCCAGGGCCGTCGCCAGGTTGGCCGAGGTGAGCGACTTGCCCTCCGTCGCGGTAGGGCTGGTTACCAGCAGGGCACGCAAAGGAGCGCCGCTGTCCAAGAAGCAGACATTGGTGGCCAGCACACGATAGGCTTCTCCATGCGGGGAGCCAGCCTCTGTGGCCACGAGCATATTCCTTTGGCCTCGAGATAGCGCCCCAATCGTGCCCAACGTCTGGAGGCCGAGGGTCCGCCGCACATCCTCTGCGGTCTTGACCGTATCGTCCAGGTATTCGAGCACAAAGGCTACGCCCAAGCCGATCATCAAGCCCACCAGGCCCGCCAGGGTCATATAGAGCAACAAGGTCTGATTGGGCTCGTCCGGAACCCGCGCGCTCTCGGCCACCACGATCGTTTGCAGCGACTGGGCCGCACTGAGACGCATCTGCTCATAGCTCTGCAACAGCGCGGTATAGTTCGCGCGATACTGCGCCTGGAGTTCCTCTAGGCGGGCCAGCTCGAGCTGGTCGTCCGGAAAACGGGGCGTCCCCAGCACATCGATCTTGGCCTGGGTGGCGTCCATCAGGTTCTTCAATTCCTCGACCTGCTCCTCGATCGTCGTCAACGATTCGGAATATCGCTCGGTCTGGTAGATCTCTACCTGCTGCATGAAAGAGGTCGTGAGGACGTTGGCGATCTGCGCCGCCATATTGGGGTCCTGGTGCTCCACCTTGACGCGGATCAGTTGCGTGTCAGAGACGGGGCTCGCGGTGATCCTTCGCGCCAGTGTGGCGGGGGTCTCGTCCAGACCAAGTTGCTGGATGACCATCTCCAGGACCGTGCGCTCCTTGAGCAACTGGCTGTAGGTGCTCGCCAGCCGCTCGCTGGTCATGATCGCCTGAAAGTCGGTCACGGCGGCTTGGATGAGCAGCGTGGATGAGGCGCTATAGGTGGGAGGCCTGTATTCGTTGACAGCGTATGCGCCGCCAAGACCCAACATAGTACAGAGGATGATCAGCCATAGCCAACGGCGGATGACCGCCAAAAGCCAGCGCAAATCAACGCCCTCTCGCTCAGGTATCACATCGCTCCTCATCGTGCTCGAAAAGGCTACATCCGGACTCACCTGCGAGCCGAGCCGATTGTCCTGAGGGCCAGGTTGCACCATTGTGAGCATCCTTTACTAATTATATCACAATAACGTAAATTTAGCGTTAATTTCTGGTAAACCAATTGTTAACCCCGGTTCAAGGGGCCAACTGAGGCATCCGCTGCAACCAGTAATTACTCGTCTTCTACTGGACACAGCGTCGATCTTGGCGGAAACTCATTCTTCCACCAACCTATTCTAGCGGCCCAGGCTGTAAGAACCATGAATGATTCAGGTCTGATCCATGACAAGATATTCATATTTTGCCTTGAAATACCGTTCGGTATTGCGCCATGGAAAAATAGCGCGTGGCTGGACCTGCACCGTATCTCAGCTTGGGATGTCTCGCGGGCTTGTAATGCTAGAGAGTTCGACTGGTTTCCGGAGAGGGGATCGAGAGGAGGTGGGTCCCGTGTCGGTCGGGCAGGGCCAGGTTCAGCGTCGTATCACTTGACCTAGCGGCCCATCAGCAGGCGACCCAGCCAGGGGCGCTCCAGCTCCACGGTCAGTTCGGGGCACAGCTCGTGGCAGCAATAGCAGCGAATGCAGATACGATGGTCCATCACCGCCCGACCATTGGAGACGGTGATGGCGTTGACGGGGCAGTGCTTGGCGCAGTAGCCGCAACCGGTGCACCCGGCTCCCGCGCGCGGGGCGATCACCATTTGGCGAAAGAGCCAGCCCTGGGCGAAGGCCTGGAAGGGGGTCAGTGGCCGCTGGCCATCGCGGCTCTCGCTGGCATTGGCTAGGGCGATGAGACGCGTGCCCAGGCCGGGCTTGGACGCGGCTACGTTCATGCGGAAATCAGCCACGCGGAGCGATGTCAGGGGCTGGCCCAGGATCTCCAGGTCCTCCAGCCGCGCCGGGACCAGGCCCCGAGACGAGGCGATGCGATTCGTGGGCACGGCCAGGGGCTGCAGGCCCACCAGTGCGGCAGCGACCATATCCACGGCGAACACATCCCGGCCGGCGATCAGCGCGCCGAGGGGGCGGGGATCGCCGCTCGAGGGGCCGTTCCCCTCCATACCCACGATGGCATCGACAAGGGTTAAAGCGGGACGCGCGAAAGCGGCAATATCTACCATGCCCCGGCAGAACGTTTCACTATCGCGCAGCTTGGCGTGGTAGCCCACCTTGACCGTGCCGGGCACCAGGCCAAAGAGATTCTTCACCCCCACAGTGAGGGTGCTTATGCCATGGGTCTTGAGCTTGGGCAGGTTGATGAGCACATCGGCGTCCAACAAGGGCTGGATGAGGTCCAGACGGTGGAGGGTGTCTCCTTCCGCATAAGGGACCTGTGCGCTGGCCACGCTCTCGTTGAGCGCTGCGCCTCCCGTCTCCGCGGCCCAGGTCATTCCCGTCCGGCGATAGAGGAGGCGCAATAGGGCGGGAGAATAGGGCCCGCCGGGCGAATCGGCGATGATGGGCCGGCCCCCCGCCTCGCACACCAGGCGGGCTACGCTGGCTACCACGGCGGGGTGCGTGGTGGTGGCCCGCTCGGGGCCTGCGACGCGCAACAAGTTGGGTTTGAGCAGCACACGTTGGCCGGGTTGCACCAGCGCGCCCATCCCGCCCAGCAAGTCGATGCTCTGGCGCACCGCCGCCTCTACGCGTGCCAGCTCGTAATCGGCGCAAGCCACCAACGCTACCCGTCGATCCATCGCCCCTATCCCTTGGCCAGGCTGGCTACGGTTTCGGCCAGATAGCGCAACTGGCGCGCGGCCAGGCGAATCTTGACCTGGCCCGCCTCATCTTCCTCCAGCATACGCTGCAGGTCGCCCTCCTGAAGGCATGCGGCCAGGCGCTGGATCTCGTCCATGAAGGAGTCCAGAGAGTGGATCTTGCGCACGCGATTGCCGTCGCGGGTGGTGGGCTCCATAGCGCCGAAATCGCTGCCATCGCGTGGCCGGCGGGGCGCAGCTTCGTCGCCCTCGAATACCTCCCAGGGCACTTGCTCCTCACGAGGGCCCTCGCGCTTTTTCTTCTCGGGTTCCTCTTCGTCTTCTTCCTCGTCCTCGTCGAGTTTCTCCTCGGCGGCGGGCGCCTGGCCAAAGCGCGGCAAGGGCTCGCGCGGGCGGGTCTCTACCACGGCGATGCGCTCCCCGCGCCGCAACGCCTCCAGGGCCAGGCGCGGCTCGATGTTGGCATTGTGCTCCAGCGCCGCCACCAGGCGCGCCAGCTCCGCGGCAGAGAGGCTCTCGTCCACCACGAGCTGGGCGATGGCCTCTTGGCGGTCCTCGGGATCGATGTCCACCAGGTGCTGGGCGTGGGTTACTCCCAGTTCGCCCTGGGCGATGAGCCTCTGCACGGCGGGGCTGAGCTGGCGCAGGCGCAGGTAACGCTGAATCTGGCGCGCTGAGAGGCCCAGGGTGCGCGCCATGCCGTCCATCGCCTCCCCCTGGGTTATTCCTCGCTCCACCATATGGGTCAACAGGCCCTCAAAGGCGCGGCTTTTGTCCAGGTCGTTCAGGTCCAGGCGCTGCAGGTTCTCCAGCACCTGTTGCACTACCGCATCCTGGGGATCAACATCCTCCAGCACCAGGCAGGGCACGCGGTCCAGCCCCACCACGATGGCCGCGTCGCGGCGGCGGTTGCCATAGATGATGCGGTAGGCGTCGCCCTCGCGCATCACGCCCAGGGGCTGCAGGATGCCATGCTCGCGGATCGTCTCCGCCAGCCCGGCCAGGTCGCCCGGGTCCGAGCGCACGTTATCCTTGCTCGGCAGCAGGTCGCGCGGGTTAATGTAGACAATACGTCGATCTTGGGCCATGTTGGCTCTACACCTCGTTACGAGTTGAACAAATGTGCGCATATGATAGGCAACAAGGGGCAAGGGTCCAAAAGATGGGATAGCCAGCCTATGG
>CAYQDH010000086.1:0-14568 GCA_964416075.1 uncultured Anaerolineales bacterium
ATCCAACTGACGCCCCTGTGGACAGGGGAGCGTTTCGACGACGGTCGCCCGAAAGTGTCGGACGACGTGCTCAAGCGCTTGGAAAATGTGACCACCGAGGAAGCCTGGGGCGTGTGCTGGCAAAAGGGCTACCAATACCAGTTCGAGCCCGATTGGGTTTGCCTGCAGCCGGGGCGCACGCTCGTGGGACGCGCCGTGACGGGCGTCTTCGTGCCCACCCGCCCCGACCTGCACGACGGCTTGATGGATTACGGCCATAACCAGGAGGGCCGCATAGGCGCCATGAACTCCTGGGTGATCGAGACCCTGGTCAAGGACGACGTCATCGTCATCGACCTGTTCGGCAAGATCTTCCAGGGCACCTATTCGGGCGGCAACCTCTCCACGGCCATCGGGCGGCGCACCGGGCGCGGCCAGGTCATCTATGGTGGCGTGCGCGACGCGCAGCAGATCGAAAAGATGAACGACTGCGTTACCTATGTCAAGGGCCTGGATCCCACGGGCATTCGCGATGTGACGCTGGTGGGGATGAACGTGCCCTGCCGCATCGGGCACGCCACCTGCATGCCGGGGGACATTGTGCTGGCTACAGTCACCGGGGTCATCTTTATCCCACCCCACCTGGCCGAGGAAGTGGCCGAGCACGCCGAGCGCACCCACATGCGCGAGGTCTTTGGCTTTGAGCGCGCCCGCCAGGGGATCTATACCTCCAGCCAGATGGATACCAAGTGGACGCCCGAGATCGAGGCCGATTTCGAAGAGTGGGTGAAGACGCACAAGGCGGAAGAGGCGGCCAAGATCGATTTCAAAAAAGAGACCGATATGGACAAGGCGCAGGGCAAGGAAGAGACGCTGCTGTAGCAAGAGGAAAGACTCAAGATCTCAGGAGCACAAAGGTTTGATATTTCTTTGTGCTCTTGAGTTTTTTTGCTAGTAGCTATTGTTGTCCTCGACGATTATCACGCGGTCGATGCCCGTGCGGTTGGCGAGGTGCATGCCTTTCTGCTCAAGCGCCTGCCGCCCCACACCCATGTTTCAGGCCTCACCATCATGCCTGGTGCTCTGCAGTGTAACGGTAGTTCCGCGGGATAGGCGGCATGCACGCACGGGGAGGGTCCCGTGGTTAGTGGCTGGGATTAGAGCTGGTTGCGGCGCCGTCGGTCCGGCGGCGAGTTTGTGAGGAGCGTGCGAGTTGCTACCAAGGTTCGACAATCAGTCCCAAAGGAGCACGAACACCCATGACAGCTAAGAACAATTTCGCCGACACACCACCGATGGGGTGGAATACTTCGGGAAGCTATAGTCTGGCGGGCGAGAATGAAGAGATAGTCAAGCGCGGCGTCGATGCGATCATCAAGGAAGGATTCAGAGACGCGGGATATACGCTTGTGCTCATCGACTACGGCTGGTTCCAGGAAGAACATGGCACCAGAACCGGGAGGAATCCACTCACGCGCTGCGATGCCTTTGGCCGCTACATCCCCAACAGCGACCGTTTCCCCCTGGGGTTCAAACCGCTTGCGGAGTATATCCATGCCAGGGGCCTGAAATTCGGATTGCACTTGATGCGGGGGATCTATCGTGGTGCATACGATGCCAACCTGCCCGTCAAAGGAACAACATACCACGCGCGCGAGATCACCGATACCGGCAGCGTCTGCGGCTGGTCGGATCTGACGTATGGTCTGAAGATGGAGCATCCCGGCGCGCAGGCGTATCTCGATTCTCTGTTCGATCTGTTCGTCGAATGGGGCGTAGATTTCCTCAAGATCGATGATCTGATCTCTCCCTATCACGCGGCGGAGATTGAGGGATATCATCAAGCGCGCATGCGCACTGGGCGACCGATCATCATCTCCGGTTCACCGGGAGACCGTACGCCGATCGCGCAGGCGGAACATCTTCAAGCCAACATGGAGATGTTCCGCATTACCAAAGACCAGTGGGATACGTGGAGCGACATCCTGGTGCAGTTCGAGCGCGCCGCCCTATGGGTACCCTATTGCGTGCGGGGTGCCTGGGCGGACCTGGATGCGCTGCCCTTCGGGATGATGTTTGACGTCGAGGGCCTAGCGGGTGCAAAACGAGCGCGCCCCACGCGTTTCACGCGGGATGAAATCCGTACCACGATGACGCTGCATTGCATTGCCCGGTCGCCGCTGGTCTTCTATGCCGATCCGTTGAAACCAGACCCCTTCACCAAAGAGATTCTCACCAATACGGATGCGTTGCGCGCGAACAGATATGGTTCGGCACAGCGCCAACTCTGCGCCGATGCGAAGACCATCACATGGATCAGCACGGATGCCGAGAACGGCAACACCTATCTGGCGCTGTTTAACCTGATGACGGAACCGTCTGTAGTTGAACAGTCCGTCGTGGACCTCGGATTCGAACACGGGTGTCGCGTTCGCGATATCTGGCAAGGGTCCGATCGGGGAACGGTCGCCACCAGCGTGACGGCCACTATTCCTGGCCATGGCGTCGCATTCTACGTACTATCACTGTGACTAGAAAATGGATCGGGTGTCTTTTCACTGACACGGCTGCGGTTCGCTGATGCGGTCGGGCCATGCCAAGATGCTAACGACTGGCCACAGGCGGAGTGGTGTGCCACGTCTTGGATTGGGGAGTGGCCCGCGAGACGATGGCCCGTTCCTGGGCGGTTTCGAAGGACGGCGGGATTCAGGTCTCGATCTGCGCCCACCCGGCGCTTGGTCCCGAGGCTGCCGGGAGGGCTCGACAACGTGAAGGACGTCAAAGGACTACTGGTTCTTTGCGTCCTTGTCTTTTTCACGCGCATCTATGTCGCCTTCATAGTTGATGGGTGTTCGCTCCCGCTTGATGCGCATCCTCATCCCGTGCTTTTGCTCCCAGCGCCGGATGGTGAGGATGTAGGCCAGGGTTGATCCAAACCCCCAGGCAAAGACAGCAGCCAGCACTAGGTTGAGCACAATTAGGACGATCAGGTCTACGCGCAGAGGTGTGAGGCGAGTTGCCAGGAGAGCGATGGGTGCGGCTAGGGGCGCGTATCTCCCCCAGCGAACGATCTGTCTGCGCTGGTTTGGCGTAACCGGCACCGCCACGAGGTCCACCTCCCCCGACGATTCATCCAGGAACCCACTAGGTCCCTGCGGTATCTCACGGGTGAATGGCGAGTCGATAGTTTGCCTGAACCCGCAATACCCTAGCCATAGGAGACTGCCCAAGATCGAGAATCCCACCAACGCTCTGATGACGGGCGTCACCCCCGCGCTGAGCATGGTCGCGGGGAAAGCGGCGACGATGAGCGTGAAGAGCAGGGCAAAGGACGCACCATAGATCCTATACGCGATGAACAGCCTGCCAAGCCAGGAGACAATGAGCGCCGGCACGATGTTCACGGCCAGCAGAAGGGCGACGTGACCCCAGCCAACCCTCAGGGCTTTCGAAAAGTACAGAAACGATAGGAATAGCAGCTCCAGGAAGAATGCAGCCGTCGATACCTTGAGCACAAAGAGCGCTGGCGGCGTCCGGCCCAGCGCCCTGTTAGGCAGGTATTCCACGGGCTGTTTTGCCATACACCTACACCATTGGTTCGAAACCAATTGCCAAGCGCACGCCTTACAGGCAACCTTTGCGCTCTTGGCGCCTTCGCGGTTCGACTTAATCTCCCAGGCAGGTGCCCACCAGGCGGGCGCTGGTCACCCAGGGGTGGTCGGGCGGGACGCGCTTGAGTTGGCCGGCCACCTCCTTCAGGTCGACGGGCACACACCGGTCGCGCTTGACCGCCACCAGGATGCCGTAGCGCCCCTCGTCGAGGAACTCGGCGCAGCGCGTGCCCAGGCGGGTAGCTAGCAGGCGGTCGTTGGCGCTGGGGGTGCCCCCGCGCTGTAAATGGCCCAAGACCGTGACCCGCGTCTCCAGATGGATCCGAGTTTGCAGCTGCTGGGCCAGGCGAACGCACACGCTGGGGCCAACGCCCTCCTCGTCCTCTCCCGGCGGCTCGGCGCCCGCCTCGGCCAGCTTGGCGGCCTCTTCCACCGACAGCGCCCCTTCGGCCACGGCCACGATGCTGAATCGCTTGCCCTCGCGGTGGCGGTGGAGAAGCGCCTCGGCCACGCTGTCGATGTGGTAGGGGATCTCGGGGATGAGCACGATATCGGCGCCCCCGGCGATCCCCGCGCCCAACGTGAGCCAACCGGTGTTGTGGCCCATGATCTCCACCAGGATGACGCGGTGGTGGCTATCGGCGGTGGTGTGCAGGCGGTCGATGGCCTCGGCGGCGATGGACATGGCCGTGTCATAGCCAAAGGTCACATCGGTGAGGGCCACGTCGTTGTCGATCGTTTTGGGCAGTGTGATGATGTTCATGCCCGCCTTGAGCAAGCGATAGGCGTTCTTCATCGTGCCCGCGCCGCCCAGGCACACCAGGCCGTCCAGGTGCATGCGCTGGTAGTTGTCTACCGCCACGGGAGTCATATCCATGGCGCCCATGCTGCCCACCGGCATGCGATGTGGCTTGTCGCGGCTGGTGCCCAGGATCGTGCCGCCCATGGTCAGGATGCCGGAGAGGCGGCTCATCTCCAGGTGGATGAAGCGGTTCTCCACCAGGCCGCGAAAACCATCCAAAAAGCCCACCATCTGGATGCCGTAAGAATGCGCCGCCTTGCCCACCGCGCGAATAGCCGCATTTAGTCCGGGGCAGTCGCCCCCGGACGTCAATATGCCTACCAGTTTGTCGGACATTCAGTCTTCTCCTCTGTGGCGCTGATCCCGTCTAGCGCCGTACCCCGTTCATCAGGCTGGATCTGGAGCTTCTGCGGCCTCGACCTCTTGCCAGAATTCCTCGTGCGAGATCCCCTGCCCCTGGCGGATCTGCGTTCTGGCCGCCCAAGATCTCCTGCACCTTGGGGGAGTAGGCCAACAGCAGGCGCTCGATCTCCTCGTCGTCATCGATGGACAGCAACACGGCTACCGGCCTGCCATGGCGGGTAACGATGATCGGTCCTTCTTCACTGGCCTTGAGATAGGCGAAGCGCGCCTTGATATCGGCAACGGGTGCTATTCTCACAAGGGTATCTCCTCCCCAGCGATCAGCATGCGGTTCCCTCTCTTGGTATCGATCGCTAGGATGTATACCTTCGGACCTTCATTATGGTCAAGAGTGAGGCTATGTCAAAGCTATTGTGAGCGGACGACGCCTGTGATATACTGACGGCATTGTGGAACAATAGGCGGGCGCCGTCAAGCGGCGCCTCTTGCCTCCTCTCGTGCGCGCAATAGCGTATTCACGGCCATGGAGGGGGCGGGGGTGAGGGCATTGTGACCCATAGCGAATTCTATGCCTTGCGTGATAGTCTGCGGATCTTGAGAGATACCTTGCCCCAGCTGCAAGAGGAGCTGGGCTTGCAGGCCCAGGGCGACCAGCAGGTGTGGCAGGAACGGTTGCTGCGCAATGTGCTCCCGGCTATCGATTTCGACCTGCCGGTGCTTCTGGTGGCCATTTGCGGCGGGGGCAGCACGGGCAAATCGACCCTCTTTAACACACTGGTGGGGAGACCCCTCTCCAACGTGGGTTTCAAGGCGGGGCTCACGCGGCGCGTGTTGTTGGCCGGGCACCCGGCGGTGCTCTCGGGCGCCAGTGTGGCCCAGAGCCTGCTCCATCGCCTGCGCGAGACCCCCGTGCCCTGGACAACCGCCACCGAGACCACCAGCCCTGGCCCGGCGATTTTCGCTACATCGCCCCACATCCCACGCAACCTGCTGCTGATCGACACGCCCGATTTCGACACCGGCTATGAGGGGCGCCTGCTCAACCGCGAGCTGGCCGAGCCGATCCTGCGCACGTCCGAAGTGATCGTCTACGTCTTTACCAACACGGTATACAACAATCTCTCCAACACCAACTTTATGGCCGACATCGTAGGAGGTATCGGCGGGCGGCCTATCGTGCTGGTGTATCGCATCTCCCGGGTGGCCAGCGACCAGGAGGTGTTGGAGCATTGCGCGGTGGTAGCGCGCCGGCTCTACAGCCAGCCCCAGGATGCGCGCGGCTACCCCGAGATGGTGATCGGGATCTATCGCATGCACGAATCGGACGCCGTGGCCCAAGGAGACGCGCCGCCCGCGCTTGTCCCGATGGGCGACCTGACCCGCGACCGGCCGCTGACCGAGCTCCTGGCTGAGCTGGATGTGGCGCGCATCAAGCGGCACGTCTTTGGCGCTGACCTCCACGCCATCCACGACGGCGCCAACGACGCGTT
Organism: uncultured Anaerolineales bacterium; assembly: GCA_964416075.1. Taxonomy (GTDB): domain Bacteria; phylum Chloroflexota; class Anaerolineae; order UBA1429; family UBA1429; genus CAYQDH01. The sequence goes on from CAYQDH010000086.1 coordinate 6,246, forward strand.
TGTCGCCGCCCTGGCCGAGGCTCGGCGGGGGACTCACTATCGACGCGCCCTGCAGCACGCCCTGGCCGAGAGCGCCCTGGAGGCCCTGCGCTCCTTTCCCGCCAACGAGGCGGTGGCCCTGACCACGCGCATCTTTTTGGAGACCAGCCCCGAGTATGTCAGGATGCTGCGCAACACAGGGCGCCTCGTGGGCGCTCCCTTCCGCGGCCTGCAATGGCTGGCCTCCAAGCTGGGGACCCTTACCGGGCTGACCGAGCCCGCGCCGCCCCAAGAGGCCAGGACCACCCTGGATGAGAACCTGCTCATGGCCGCCAACGGCCTGCGTAACCGCCTGATGGATGACGCGCTCATCGTGCGCGCCGGAAACGATGACACGCTATTGCAGGACATGCGAGCCCAACGGCAGTCGGGCCCACCGCCGACCGATGTGGTCATCGAGCCACTGAGCGATCGCACCTACAATATGCATTTCCGGGCGCCCAAGCTGGTGCAGCAGCAGGAGCAGGCGTTGCTGACGCAGGATTGGGAAGGCATCTCCTTGGAGCTTAGAGAAGCGGCGCGCTCGCTGGTGGGACTGCCCCCCGATATCGAGGCCGAGCTCCGCGCCCTCGTGCAGCGCTTTCGCGACCAGATGAGCTGGCACCAGCATGTGCGCGAGGCGTTCTTCGCCTCACTCACGGCGTTGCCGCCGATCTTGGGTGTCACCTACACCCTGCTGACCGCCAACCCGGTCGCCGGTGGTGGAATCTGGATCCAGTTGCAGGGCGTCTTTGGGATCAATGACCTATGGGCGCTGGTCTCTATCCCCGCATCGGCAGGGCTGAGCGAGCAAGAGCGCAAGCAGTTGGAAAAGCTGATCGCCCCGGTCTTTCGCCTGTGGCTGGACCGGCGATTGAAGGCCATTGTCGATGTGTTTGGTCGCACGGTATGCCGGCCCGTGGTGGAGGTGTTGGACGCGCTGCCCCGAGAGGACGACCCGCGATTCGCCGCTGTAGATAAAGCCCTTAGCGCCATGGAGAAGATGCCATGAACGAGCGTCATACCCAGGCCGAGGGTGCTCGGCACGCCGAGCACCCGCAGTCGAGTACTCGGCTGGTCGATGCGGATGCCGCGGCCATGCAAGCCAGCCGCGCGCTGGCCTATCTCGACGCCGAGGTCGTCGATATCGAGAAGCAGCTTCAGGCGGCCCCAAACTGGCGTCCGGCGGCTACCCTCTTGGCCGAGGTGGCCTGGTGCCGGGACAAGCTGACGCAGCTGCGCGCCTCCTGGGGGCAGAAGCTGGTCGTAGCGCTGGTGGGTCCTTCGGGGGCGGGCAAATCCACGCTGCTCAATGCGCTGGTGGGGCAGGAGCTTTCGCCCGCCAGCCTCACGCGCCCCACCACGCGACAGGTAGTGGTCTACGCCCACTCGCTGGCCGATGCCGAAGACCTGGTTCGCCATTGCGGAAGCGAGAATGTGCGCGTGGAGACGGAGCGTGAAGCCGCGGCGCTAGAGTACCTCATCCTGGTCGATACGCCCGATACCAACACCCTGCCCGAAAACCAGCGCTTGCTTACCCGCGTGCTGGAGCGCGCCGACCTGCTCTTGGCCGTCTTCCCGGCGCAGAATCCCAAGCTGTACGATAATATCGCCTTTCTGCGCCCCTATGTGCACCAGCTCCCCCAGGGCGCTGTGGTGCCGGTGCTGAACTTTATCGACCGCGTGCCTCCCGACGAGATGGAGGGCACGGTGGCCGATTTTTCGCAGGCCATCGCCCACGAGTGGAGTTTTGAGCCGGAGCGGCTCTATCGTGTCTCGGCCAAGGCCGCTCTGCCGGGGGCCACTTTCGCCGAGGACGAGCAACCTCTGAACGCCGTGAACGAGATCGATGCGTTACGCAGCTTGCTCTTTGCCTCGCTCAATCGAGCCAGCCAGGTGGCCGACCGGCGGCTGGCCCGCGCCGAACGGTTGCTAGACGTGGTGCGGGAGGAATGCCAGCAACAGCTACGGGGCACCCAAGATGCCCGCGAGGAACTGCCTGCTCAACTCAACAGTCTGGCTGAGAGGGCGCGCGAGGATCTCTTGTTCGCCCTAACCGCGCCGGGCAGCCCTCTGGCTCGCCAAGGCGTCACCGGGTTGGGCAATCATGCGGCTTTCTATGGGCTGGTCAGCCCTCGCTGGTGGGGTCCGGTGGGGTGGCTCATCGCCTTGTGGGCTCTCGGGCTCAGGCTCGTGAGCTGGCTGGGGAACCTCTTCCGGCCGCCCAAGCCGCTGCTAGGCTTGCGACCCGAGCCAGCAAAAGAGGTGGAAGCGGGGTCTTCCCAAGCGTCGGAGGCGGCCCTGTGGGAGACAGCGCTCACCCGCCTGTACGCGCAGTCCTGGCCCACCCTCACCCCCACCTTGTCCGCGGCAGGGTTTGACGCCACGGTACGGCAGACGCCCTTCTGGCAGGAATGGGTGCGCCGAGCCGGGGTATTGCTGCAACAGCGTTGGGCTACAGTGCGCCAGGATCGCCTGGAAGGCCTGGCCAACACGCTGTCGGGGTGGCTGCTGCAGCTGCTGCTCAATGCGCCCGCGCTGGCGATGCTGGGCTGGGCTGGAGTGCAGACGGTGATGAGCTTCATACAGCAGCGCTATCTGCCGGTCGATTATTTCCGCCATGCGGGGATCGCGGCGCTGGTGTTGTGGCTGCTTGGCTTTGTGCTGTTCCAGATCGTGGCCTCGCTGGCCCTGCGCGCGCCGCTGCGACGGCAGATGGCTCGGGCGCTGCATGCCACCTTTGCCGACGTGGGCAACCCACTGCAGGACCAGCTCGCTGCTCTGGCGGTCCTGGACGCGCAAACCCAGCGGTAGCCCCGGAGCGCTGTTTTGTGCCTATGTGGGCGGGGCTCCGCGAATCAGCTAACTTGCGGTACAAGAGAGACCCTTGCAGCGCCGCGCTCCCCGTCTACAGCGATACCCCAAATGAACACGGAGGTAACGATGGCTTGGACTCATGAGCAGCTGCTCTACTTTATGCAGTTCACCCATCCGGAAAAGGTCTATGCCGACATGCCGGGGATGGAAGAGAGCACCCTGGCCGCGCTCTTTGGGCTGGAGCTGGCCGAGTATCGCGGGATCAAGGCGGCCCAAGCGGCCGCCGTGCGCAGCGCAGCGGAAGAGCTTCTGGCTGACGTCGCTTTTGCGGCGCAGGTGGATCGCCTGCCGCTGGCCCCGGGGGGCACAGTGGTGGGAGTCGGCGACAGCATTACCGACGACGCTCACTCCTGGCTGGAGATCCTGCGCCAGGTCCTCGCGCTGCGCCGGGCGCAGGACGACATTACCATCTGCAATGCAGCGGTCTCGGGGGATACGACAAACAACCTGATCAGCCGCTTCATGGGGGTGGTGCTGCGGCAGCCCGACTGGATCTTGTGCATGGTGGGCACCAACGATGCCCGTCGGCACGGCAAGCAGCCATCCAAAGTCCTGGTGAGCCTGGAGGAGACGGCGCAGAACCTGGACATGATGCGCCACTTTGCGGCGACAGAGACGACTGCACGGTGGGTGTGGCTCACGCCATCCCCAGTGATCGAGGAGAAGATACCCTTGGACTGGCACCTGGGGCCGCTAGAGTTATCCTGGACGAACCGTGACCTGTCGGCGATCGCAGACCTGATGCGGCAACAAACAGATCCCGTGGTCGATCTACAGGCGGCCCTTGGATTCCCGGTGAACCCCGATTTGCTGCGCAGCGACGGGCTGCATCCGTCCCTGGCGGGGCAGAAGGTCATCCTGCGGGCCCTCGTGGAGCGATGGATCTCCCAATAACCTCAGAATCGGCGTGCCGTTTCTAGCTCGGCTATCGGCTCGTTCCGGCCCGAGAGCGCGCCCCTGATCTCCAGGATCTGGTGGCGCAAGCGATTGTCCGTCTCTATCAGACCCGCGATCTTGTCGCAGCCATGCATGATGGTGGTGTGATCGCGCCCGCCCAACGCCTCGCCGATCTGAGGCAGAGACATGCTGGTCATCTGCCGCGCCAAGTACATCACCATCTGGCGCGAGGTGGCCAGCTCGCGGCTGCGCCGTGGCCCCGTCAGGTCCTCGATGCTCACCCCCCGCTGCTCAACGACAGCCTTGAGGATCTGTCCCATGGTCACTTGAGCCTCTGGCGCTCGCATGGCGTCGCCAAGCGCTTTTTGCGCCGTCTGGATGGTCCAAGGGTAGCCCATCATGCGGCCCAAGGCCAGCACCCGGTTGAGGGCGCCCTCCAATTCGCGAATGTTGCAGGGCACCTGCTGGGCGACGAACTCTAGCACGGGGCCCGGCATGTGCACGCCCTGTTGCTCCGCCTTGGTCTCCAGGATGGCGATGCGCGTCTCCAATTCAGGCGCATGGATGTCGGCGATCAGCCCCCACTCGAACCGAGAGCGCAGGCGCTCCTCCAGCCCACTGAACGCTTTGGGGGGGCGGTCGCTGGACAGGACGATCTGGTGATTGTCCTGGTGGAGGTCGTTGAACGTGTGAAAGAATTCCTCCTGGGTGCGCTCTTTGTTGACGATAAACTGCACGTCGTCGATGAGCAGCACATCCGCGGTGCGATAGCGAGTGCGGAACTCTTCTGTGGTGCGGTTGCGGATGGAGTTGATCAGCTCATTGGTAAAGGTCTCCGCCGAAACGTAGAGGCATCTGCGTTGGTCCTGCATCACATAGTTGCCGATGGCGTGCAACAGATGGGTCTTGCCCAGGCCCACGCCCCCATAGATGAACAGCGGATTGTAGGCGTGGCCAGGCTTCTCGGCCACGGCCATGCACCCAGCATGCGCCAGGCGGTTCGATTGCCCGACGACGAATGTGTCGAACGTATAGCGGGGATTGATGCGCGCCTCTCCGCAATCGCTCGAAGCCGCCGCGCCATTGAGCGTGGCCGAAGATTCCCTGGCCTCAAATAGCGACGGTTCGTCGTGCGCCGAGCCATCGTCGAGCAGTGACGCATCGTCCTGTTCCGCGAATCCATTGCGGCCCACGACAAACCGGATAGTGAGCGTGCACTGGGCGACCTCGCTCGCAGAGCGCTGTAGCTTGCCGTACAGGCGATTCTCCAGCCAGTCCTTGGCATAGGCCGAATGGACGCTCACAACGAGGACGCCGTCTTCGTAGGAGATGCCTCGCGTATTCTTGAGCCAGGTATCGAATGTAGGCTTGCTTAGCTGGAGCTGAACCTGCCCCAGCGCCGCTTGCCAAATCTGGTATGCATCCATGAACGCTGCTCCTGAGTGCGGGGTTCTCGCAATCGGCTGGACCCCACGTCGTGTGATCAGTCATGGACAACTATCAAGTCGAGTAGATCAGCGAGCCACGCTGCACCTGATATCCTTGTTGTATAGAGCCTCACCTGAATGCGGCGAACCCCTCTGATGGCTGCCTGTGAGGAGAGAATAGGATACTATCGGGCTGTTAAGCTCGCTTTTTGAGTCGACGAGACGATTGTCGTGTTTCGGGATCCTTGATCCCATGTGTAGAGCGCACGTGGGCGGCGGGTGGACCTGTGAACATCGACATCCTGGGAGGCGATACATAGGCGCTTTGGGTCAGCGGTCGATGTCCGGTATACGATCTACACGTATTCGATGAGTGGGCCGTCCTGAAAGTTCAAGCTCTTGGGTTTAGGGTGCGCAGATACCATTCTATCATTGCGCCACAAGTTTGGCAAGGGCCACAAGCACCCGTGTTGTGCTATTCTTGCCAAGTAGCATTTTGGCCTACAAGGGGTAGTGTTTTTGGGGCGTAAAGGCCACTAGGGATTGTGTGGGGCAGAGATGCCACATGCAAAATGATGGGAAAAACTGGCAATTTGCGATTTGTTGGAAATAGGCTTTTTTCCCAACATCTTGTCCAAGATGTCCGCGCCCGCAACGTGGCCTAGTGGGGCTAACCTTGCTGCCTGGCCAGCGAGCGAATCAGGTCGAGATGCAGCTCGCCGGCCGCTCCCCAGCCGCGCGTTCCTTCGGGGACGTTGGGGCGAAACCGCTCATACAGCGCATAGGCCTCGCCCTCTAGCTCGTCGGGCTCAAAGGAATTGGCCAGGTCCTCCATCGCGGCCCTGACATCCGCCAGGTTCTCGCGGAATTTCCCTTCCAGGTAACGCTGGACGCTCTTGGGGTCGATCGGCTCGCCCTTGCTGGTCGCGCGGGGGCCATCCTCAGTATCGACCGTCGGCACGGTGCGGCCCAGCAGCTCGGCCATGCGCTCGCGGCTTGCGTTCCCCTCGGGCCTCTCTCCACTGTCCCTAGCCTCGCCCGCCTCAGGCTCTTTAAAGATGCCGAGCCGCCGGCCCTTGGATTGGGCATTCAACCCGGCGACTGCCTTGCCCAAGGTTAGGGCGGTACCGGGGTCATAGCCCAGCCGCTCAGCCACCACGGCTGCCCACAGAGTCAACACCGGGGCGCGGTTGATCTGCAATTTATCGGCCATCATCTATCGTACTCCTCGCCAAGGTATACGTCCCACCATAGAGACGCGCCTAACGCGCCGCATCTTCGCAATGATCTGCTCACGGCGAACCGCGCAGCTTCCGGGTCCTGAAGTCGAGGCATTCTGCGCTAGAAATGCGATCCTTCTGCGCGTCCTGCCCTCCGAATTGCCATCATCCTGAACGTGGATTCGATCTCCATCCCCAGGGGCCTACGCCTATTTTCCCCCAGGCCCATGCCATAGCCCGAAACATAATAACCCTCTGATTCGCGGAGGTAGTGGCCGGGAAAGCGGTAGGTGCCCTGTGACGTGCGGTAGGCCTCCAGGTACCGCAACGCATCCTGGAACCAGGGTGAATACCGTCCGCAAGGGAAACGCGCCATCAACTCTAGCCGGGCAAGCAGTGGGGTGAACTGCCCATCCGAAAGAGCGCCAAATCCCCGGAAACCGGGCAGATGCGGGCTCCACCCCCAGCTGTAGCAGGTGCGCCGCTCCTTGATCCAGGCGTAGCCGTAACCCTCGTGCAGGGCTTGAAAACGCGAGTCTAGAATGTAGGCCAGCAGGTCACTCACCATCTGGGCCACTTCAGGGTCCGCGGCCACCATGGGCCAGTGGGCAAAGACGTACAGGTCATGGATGTACGGCAGCCAGTAGTGGGCCATCACCTCTTGCTTGATGATCGGCTTGCCGGCCCAGGCCTTGGGAAGTCCGACCAGCTCCTCTGGGCCGGCGTAGATGCCGTAGACCCGATCTCGGGCGATCTTGTGGCAGGTCCGTAGGTGGCTATGCAGGAACTCGGTCATCGGGCCATCCGGGGGATAACCCAGGCGTAGCAAGCCCCAGGCAAAGACGCTCTTGGTGAGGGTCTCCCAGAGGTTGCCGTATATCACGTCGCTTTCGCGGTCAGGATGCCAGCGGAAGAGGCGCATCAAGGGCAGGGCTCGCTCGTCGAGCTGGGGCATCCCAGCGCGCAGACCGTACTCGGCCAGCCTGCCCAGGACGTTCTCCAGGCAGGTAATCTTGCTGCCATGCACCAGGCTGCCCAAGCGGCCCAGGGCCTGCGGATCGAGGTTTTCCAGGTCAGCGGCCAGGTCGCCCACCGTCAAGCGCTCCAGTGTCTCCTGCACCAGAGGCAAGGCCAAGACGTCGCGGGCCAGCGCCTTTTGTTCGGCGGGAGGGGTGTCTCGAAGCTCGTTGGCCACGCGCCAGCGCACGATAGGGCCGCCGTTCTGCACGAGCCAATCCACAAGCTGCGCCTGGTCCACTGAGCCTTATCTCCCATTTGCGGTTGACGAAAACGCGAGAGAGGGTCTTTGCTGGGGCAGAAGACGCTCCTGGCGGCGGCACTACAAGTGCCAAGTACCCGCTGGTAGTGTACCCGTAAGGGTATCTCCTGCTTCCATCGCGCTCGTCATCACGGCCCGCCTGACGGCGGTACTACGAACGAGAGAGCTATTTCCACCGCGCCAGCGCCTGCTCCAGGTGCTCGGTGGCGCGGGAGTCCTTGTCGCGTGCCTGCAAGATGACTTGCGCCATTTGGCGGCGGACGGCGGGATCGGCGAACTTGCGCCAGGCGTCGGGGTTGCCGTTCCCTCCGCAGAGGTCCCAGGCTTCCCACATCAGGTCGTGGATGCCGGCCCAGTATCCCGCGGCATGATACAAGTCCTCGATCACGCTGCGGTGCACGTCCACATCCCCGCGCTCGGTCATGCCGACCAGGAACTGGCTGCCATACCAGCGCGCCTCGGCCAGGACGCCCACGAGGTTATCGTGCACAAAGTGGCGCTCGCGCAATGGCGCCTCGTTGTCGGCGGGGACGTCCTCGTCGCGACAGATGGTCTCCGCCCAGGCGTCGTAGGCGGCCAGGCCCACGGCGCGCTCGTGGCCGTAC
>CAYQDH010000087.1:0-14560 GCA_964416075.1 uncultured Anaerolineales bacterium
CATTGGGAATAAGTGCATCTGTGTAGCACAATGACTCTGGAGGATCCCTATGACCGAGATATCCTCACTATTGAAACGCCACGCCGCGTTCTGGCGACATGAAGATACCGATCATGCCCTGGTTCGCATGCGACCCCGGGGGGCACGACCCCGCCTGGAGAATATGGATGTCACGCCTGACCTGATCGACGTAGAGTTGTTCACCCAAGAAGTAGGAAAACGAGACCAGCACACCGCGCTGGTGCAGGGCGACCTGTTCCATGGCGAGTGCGCTTTTACCAGGGTGCCCTGGATGGAGGCCCTGGTGGGTTGCGAAATCCACGCCGGAGCCGATGAGGCGATGTGGGCCAAGCCTGCCCTGGGACCCAACTATGAGGGTATGGAGCGTATTGTGCCCGGCGAAGACAACCCATGGCTCGCAAAACTGTTGGCGCTGACGCAAGCTCTGGTCGATGCGAACGATGGCTCTTACCTGGTTACCCACACGCTGCAACGAGGGCCGAGCGACATGCTCTCCGCGTTGCTTGGTGATAGCCGCATGGGTCTGGCTATCTACGATGAGCCGGACCAGGTCAAGGCCGTGCTCGAGCGGTGTGCGGAGGCTTTTATCCAGGTCGCCCGGGCCCAATATGCACTGATCCCACCCTTTCATGGCGGCTGGGCGCCCTGGGCCTACGGCCTTTGGGCACCCGGGTCGGTGGTGCGTTTCCAGTCCGATTCATCGAGCCAGTTTTCGCCGCGCACCTACCGCGAGCATATCCTTCCGCACGATCGCAAGATCATGCAGGCATTCGATTACTCGATCATCGATCTACACTCGGCCGGCACCCTGCACTTGCACAAGGTGCTACTGGATGTCGATGAGCTGAGCGCTATATCGATTACCCTGGATGGCTATGAGAACGCGCCGCGTATCAGGGACCTCATTCCCACCTGTGCGGCGATCCTGGAACGCAAGAGCTTGAGCCTCTTTGGGGAGATGACGGAGCAGGAAGTAGACCTGCTCTTGCGCGAGCTTCCATCTCGGGGTCTATCTATCAACGGCACTCTGGTAGACAAGCTGCTCTGGGAGCGCCGAGTCTAGAGGAAACGGCCCACGATGCTGATCACCTTCTTGGGTACGGGCACCTCGCATGGGGTGCCCAGTATAGATTGCATGCTAGATGACTATGCCCGGTGTCCCTATCAGGTCTGTCTGAAGGCCCAGACCGATCGGCGATACAGGCGCACCCGAGCCTCTGTTCTAGTTGAGGCGGAAGGGCATAGCCTGTTGTTCGATACATCGCAGGACTTTCGCGTGCAGATGCTGGAACAGCGCGTCAAGCGTGTCGATGCGGTTTTCTACACCCATGGCCATGCGGACCACATCTACGGCCTTCCCGACATCCGTTCCTATTGCCATCGTCAGGGAGGGCCAGTCGACATCTATGGGTCTCAGGAAACACTAGATGTTCTCTACGGCGCCTTTGATTATGTTTTCCGCCCCCCAGCCTATGTGGGGGGTGGGATCCCTACATTGAGTCCCCATCTATTGGATGGAAATGTGCGCTGGAACGGGCTGGACATTCTATCCATTCCAGTCGAGCACGGCTCACTGAAAGGATGCCGCGGTTATCGCGTGAGGGACGTCGCATACATCCCCGATGTCAAGGTGATTCCCCCGACGTCGCTGGAGCAGTTGCGTGGACTGGATCTACTGATCATCAACTGCCTGCGACGCAGGCCACATAGAAGTCACCTATCGTTGGATGAGAGCCTGGCCTACGTAAAGGAACTGGCGCCTAGGCGCTGCCTGTTCACGCACATGACGCATGACGTCGACTATGCTCTCGAAGAGCCCGGCTTGCCGCCAGGTGTGAGCTTTGCCTATGATGGTCTCAGGATAACGGTCTAATGAAGTGGTCTATCTTAACGCCCGCCGAGTCGACGGACTCTGGCGGGCGTATGGCAGCCATACCGGGGTGGAGCTAGCGTTGTACGGCGTACCGGTTCCAGCTGGCGCGCTGCTCGAAGGGCTTCTTTGGGCGGCGAGGACCCTCTACGCCGGGATATCCAACGGGTACTATCATCACCAATAGGCGATCCTGCGGAATACCGAGCAGTTCGCAGACCGGCTGGCTGATCTCAGGTTTCAGGAAGGGCCCATCGACCCACCCACAGCAATATCCCAGTGCTGTCGCGGCCAGCAGCATGTTCTGGGCGGCGACGGCGAAATCGGCGATCAGGCACTCACCATGTATCCTGTCCGTGGTCGTACGCATGTCGTCGTGGCTGAGGATGGCGATCATGGCCGGCGCTGTCGCTAGGGGTACGTTCTGGCTCAGCTCGCCAATCCGCCGCAGCAAGGCGCTGTCGTTGATGATGATGAACTCGGGGGTTTGGCCATTGCCCGCCGAGGGCGCGCGCATTCCGGCCTCGACGATCTTGCGGAGGTCGGGATCTGAGACGGCGATCTTGGGATCGAAAGCCACTTTGTGGCTGTAGCGATTGGCGATGGCTTCGAAGGCGTCCATCTGGGTGCTCCTTTCATGCTGTGAATTCATGAGGACCTGACCTTGTAGGCCAAGTCTAGCCGAGACCGGCTGTCCTGGCAAGTAAGGCTTGTCCTGAGGAGGGGGTGCGCTTGGCAACGGTGCGTCTGCCGACGTGGTACTATGAACAATTCGATGCGGATTATGCCCGCGATATCCCAGCAGAGGGGTACGGAGGTTGGCATGTGGCGGAGCTAGGGCTGGCTCTGCCGCACACAGCCCTGGTTCTGATGCATGCTTGGGATTGTGGCCCTCGCGAGGAATTCCCAGGATGGCATCGCGCGGTCGAGTATATTTCGCGCGCCGATCACATCTGCCGCACGGTATTTCCGCCACTCCTGGGTGCTGCCAGGGGAGCTGGCCTGACGATCTATCACGTGGTCACGCCGGATTCGCGTCGGTTTTACGAGCGATTGCCCGGCTACACGAGAGCGGCGCAACTGGCGGGCGCCACGCCCGCCGCCGAGCGGATCGCTTCCGACCCAACGCTCGAGCAACTGCGCCAGTTCCGCGCCAAGCACGTCTTTCCGGGAGCCCACAACCGGGAAGACGTGGACCGGGGCTTCCGGCAGCGCCTGGGGTTCGCTCCGAATGCAGAGCCTCAAGGCGATGAGGGTGTTGCGGAAGACGGTTCGCAGCTATACGCGCTCTGCAAGGCGGATGGCATCGATCATCTGATCTATGCGGGCTTTGCTATCAACTGGTGCTTGCTCATGTCTCCCGGGGGCATGGTTGACATGAGTCGCCACGGCCTACTATGCTCGACTCTGCGCGAAGCCGTGACGGCTGTGGAGAACAGGGAGACAGCGCGGCAAGAGCTGTGCAAGGAGCTGGCGCTCTGGCGTGTCTCCGTAGCGTTCGGCTTTGTTTACCATGTCGCGGATCTAGTTCGGGCTCTGGATTCCAGTCGCGCTATAGACGAGAGAGGCTCATCATGATAGAAAGCCAGGATCTTTGCCTGGTCTACATTTCGCAAGGCCCCCTGCAAGCCGAGGTCATGAAAGGAAAACTTGAGGCGGCAGGGATCCCGGTGCTCCTGCGGTATGAGGCCATCGGACGGATATTGGGCCTAACTGTTGATGGTCTTGGCCGGGTGGAGGTATTGGTGCCACAGGAGTTCGAGGAGGCCGCTCATGATGTGCTAAAGGAGTGGGATACGCCCTCTTGGCGCAATGATGAGGAGTCTTCTCTCTAGTGCGAGCTCTTGTCAGGCGCACCCAGATGCCTGGGCGCGCCTGCTTGCAGCCGGATCATGACACTCAGTGAGGCTGGTCGAGCACCAGCACCCAATCCTGCAGAGCTGGTGGCAGAGGTACCACCCACTCGTCGTGCCCTGAAACTGACCCGAGGCCGTATTCATGCCCCGACTTGGGATCAAAGTAAAACGCGTGGTACGTGACCTCCGGCTCCAGCGCGCGTAGGCGGATCGGACTCACACCTTGTGATGGCCAGATGGGCCGAGGAAAGTAAAAGATCCGTAATTGGCGTGGGATGCCAGCTGCGTACGGTAGATAAGCGTCTTGGTCGTCGGCGTGGGGGTCGATCCAATCGGGTCGACATTCTAACTCCCACCACGGATAGCGCTCGAACAACCGTTTCGCTATTCCGATCTGCTTCGAACCGGGCAAGCGATAGGCTTCTTGCCAAAGTATATTGCCGAGCGTAGCGCCATTGGCCGAAGGGCCGAACAGATCGCCAGGATTATTGAACTGCCAAATGCCATTGGCGCTGTAGGTTAGTCCCCTGAGTCCCAGCAGGTACAAGGCATAAAAGTTCGCTCGCTGTACCTCCTCCCAGTTGCTATCCATGAATCCCTCGAAGCAGCCTTCGCCCTGGATTACGGGCAGGCAAGGCTGGCGCTGCAATACCCTTTTGACCATGCCAACGCGGCGAGGAAAGCCCTGCCATCCGCCCTGGCCCGTATGCATAAAGTAACAGTTTAATAAGCCGTCGCGCTCCATTACGCCCGGCTCGGGCTCGAACGGAAACGGATGGGCCACACGAGGGTGCCCGTAGGGGTCGATATCGCGCAGGTAACGCGCGAGCTCAACCCACCCTTGTCGAAGCAACTCGCCATCTTGCTCCCTAGTCTCCGAGAGGTAGTAGGGCATGTTCACGCTGCCGGCCAGGCTCCAAACAACAGGGTAGGCGCCGTAGCGGGCCACTAGGTAGCGCCAGTGCTGCTTCATCCTGTCTGTGCCCATCCACAGGAGGTGAAAGCCCCATGTGCCAAAGATGCACGGCACCAGGCCCGAGCGCACCAGCCATTCGATGCGCAGGTCCATCATGTCGAAAAACGCGGGGTTGATCCGTACATAGTCGGCCTCCCAGGGATGCCCTGCCTCGTTGAAACCCCGTTCATCGAAGGCGGGCATGTCGCAGTGAAGGCCAGCCACGACCTGGATCACGGTAAAGCCCTTCATTACACGATCAGCCACCAGCATCTGATAGTCCTGAGGCCAGGCGAGGCGCGAGGTCAGGCCCAACCACCAAAGATCTCCGAGCCAGAAAAAGGGTGTTCCATCCAGATGCTGTAGGTAGCGATGGTCGTCGCTAACGCGTAGAGGCCCATGCTCTAGCAGAGGGTTGTTGCCTAGGTAGGGCCTCGCCTCTAGGGTGCCCTCTTGGCCCTCTAGTTCTTCATTGGCCGGATCGGAGCAGTGGGTACGAAAGGTGTACAGCCCGGTCTGGCGGGGCGAAAAGCGCACCTTCCACTCCTGGCCGCCTGCCCAGAAGGCTGGCACAGTCCATGAGCGTCCCGTTGGGTCACGAAATACAGCATCCATCTGCACTTGGTTGAATGGATCATCATAGTGGCGAGCCGATGTGAATGTCCACTCGCTCACATGATGCTGGATACCTTGTTTGGGTTGATGCACGACTATTCAATCCTCCACGGAGGCGATTGCAGAGCGGCGTCTAGAATCGTACGGAGGCTACCGGTCTACGCACGTATTGCCAGGTGAGAAGCGCTTTCCATAGACGATCAGGTCATTGCCCTCTTCGTAAAAGTCGTGGATTACGGCCTGGTACCGGTAATCACACGACTCGTAAAAGCGCCTGGCGGCTTGGTACTCGGCGATACTGGATGTCTCGATCAGCAACATGCGGGCGTGCTCGGCCACGATCTCTTGTTCTATGGCGGCCATCAGTGCCCGTCCTGCGCCGTGGCGCTGCTGGCTGGGATCTATGGCTAACCAATAGAGGTCCCAAACGTTCTCTGTAAGAGGGGTGGGGCCGAAGCAAGCATAGCCGATGACTTGAGGCAAGCGCGCCACCAAAAAGCGATAGCCAGAGGCGTCGCCTTGCGCGGTGTAGATGTCCAGTAGCTCCTGGACACATTCTCGATCGAGGCGGTTGAAACCTACGATCTGTGCGGTGATAGCTAGAATCGCTTCTCGATCAGCCGATCTAGCGCGGTCGATAGTAATCATGGGTCCTTTCTGTGGCAAGCCGAACGATATGGGAGATCATATCCGGATAGCTATATCCCATGGCACTGGCCGATCTGAAAAAGCCGCCATCAGCGGACAAGTCCGGATTACAGTTCACCTCAAGGACCCAAGGGGTGCCGGTCTCATCCATGCGGATGTCGACACGGCCATAGCCCTGGCCTCCGATCGCATTCCATGCTGCCAGGGCCAACTCGCGGATCCGCGCCTCGGTGCTCGAATCTAAGGATGGGGGACAGGTCACGGGTGTGCTAGCCCAATCGATGGATTCCGGCTGCCACTTGGATGCAAACGAGACGACTCGTGCTTCCTGGCCAAACTCCGTTCGAAAGTTGACCTCGGCCAGAGGCAGCGCGGTCGGGGTGCTGCCCCACAGTGACACGTAGAATTCGCGGCCGTCTATGAACGTCTCGACCAGAGCAGCCTGACGATATCGTTCCACGATGAGGGCTACACGCGCACGTAACGATTCCAGCGACCGGACGACCGAGCCAACATCGATGCCGAGACTGGCATCCTCAGCCACAGGTTTCACAAACAGTGGGAACGGTAGCCCTACCAGGGTGTCATCGGTGATCGCACCGGTACTGGAGAACAGCCGCCAGGGAGGCGTGGATATGCCATGACTGTGCAGCACGGCCTTTGCGCGGGCCTTGTGAGTGGAAATGGCTAGGGCTACGGCGTCGGACCCAGTGAATTGGTAGCCCATGGTTTCGAGCACCCAGGCGATGCGCACTTCTTCGAAGAGACGGCCCCCCAAGCCTTCGCCGAGGTTGAACACCAACCACTCGGATGGCGAATAGCGGGCCAAGGTGAGTTCCAGATCAGCCGTGATGGGCGCCAATTCCACGATGCATCCGATACCGGCTGCCGCCTGGGCTACGGCATAGGCACAGGGGACGACCCCCCGCTCCGCTACGATATCCTCGGGTCGACCCTTGATCAGGTGTTCGCTATCGTTGTAAATCACCAGAACCCGGAGCCCTGTGTCTAGATGGTTCACATTTCCCCAGACCATACATGGCGCCAGCCTGTCAGGCGCCGTGTACTACTGATGGTGAGGATTGATGCTGTGCTTGGTCGCCCGATCGGCAAGCCAGAGGTGGCGATCGGGCGACCTCTATTGCTACAACCCTAAGAGCGGGTCCGCGATACTTGGTCCATGCCGTAACGTCGCAGTGCGCAACCGAGGATTTCGAGGATCAGGGTCTCGTACGGAATCCCCTCCCCCTTGGCCGCCAGGACGATATCACTGATGGTGGGGTTGAGACCTGGCAGGGTGTTGATCTCCAGGAGATAGGGTTCGCCCTGCGCCCCTAGACGGAAGTCTACCCGAGCCATGTCCAGGCCCCCGATAGCCTCAAAGGCACTAACGGCCAATTGCTGGAGTTGGCTGGCTAATTCCTGAGGAATGGGGGCAGGGCACAGATATCTGGGGGCCATGGGAGTCTTGGATTTGATGTACCCTGTATAGAGAAGCCCGTCTTCTTTCAGGTTGCTAACATCGATCTCGAGCACGGGAAGCACGTGATAGCCGCGCTCATCGTAAAAGGATGATGCACGCCCTTGCCCCGGTTGGAGCCGGTTGCCGACCAGGCCCACCGTAAACTCGCGTCCGGGAAGAAAAGACTCTACCAACGCGGGTTGGTGGTAGGTGCGAACCACCCACTGTACCTGTGTGCGGAGCTTGCTCTCGTTCCGCACGAGCGAGTCCGTGCTGATACCCATACCCGTTCCCTCGCGTGACGGCTTGACGAAGAGCGGAAAAGCGAGGTGGGGATCCAGGGGCTCATCACCATACTGGAATACCTGAAAGGGTGCTGTGGGCAGGCCACAGTCGCGCCAGATGCGCTTGGCCGCGACCTTATCCAACGAGATGGCGTGGGTCAGCACCCTAGACGCGGTGTATGGAATGCCCAGCATCTCCAACAGGGCAGGCACATGCGATTCACGGGAATCCCCACGGATGCCCTCGCAGATGTTGAAGCAGATGTCGGGCCGAACTTGGCGAATGGAATCCAGGAGAGTCTCATCACCCTCCAAGGGGATGATCTCATGGCCCCCCGCCCGCAGGGCCGCGCTTAGTCCCTCAGCCGTCTCGTCCGAATCATATTCCGCGAGCGCATCTTCGGGCGCGTCTGCAGTGATAGGTACGTTGTGCTTGAGGTTATAGAGCAGTGCGATGCGCAATCCCCTCATGCGTCTACCTCAAACCCTTCCAGAACCTCATACGGCATGGGCGCGGCTTGTTCGCGCTGATGGTTCTTTTCCCAACCCTCAGGAGCAATCGCCAAGTGTTGACCGTTGAGTAACGAAGAAACACCCGCAGGGCCACTATCCTGTGACTGCGCTTTGCAGTACGGGCACATATGGGGATCGTGCGGGCGGTAGTTGGAGGGCTGAGCATAGGAACTGATAAAGCCCTCATAGTTGCGCACCACGACCCGACTGTCGGACATGCTCAACAGATAGTTTGGCAAGATCGGTATCTTGCCACCGCCAGCAGGCGCATCGATGACATAGGTGGGAATGGCAAAGCCCGAGGTATGGCCCCGAAGCGATTCCATGATCTCGACACCCTTGGCCACCGAAGTGCGGAAATGGCCGGCCCCGTGCACCAGGTCGCACTGGTAGAGATAGTACGGGCGCACCCGGTTCTTGACCAATTCGCGCACGAGAACTTTGATCGTATTAGGACAGTCATTGACGCCAGCCAACAGCACCGACTGGCTACCCAGAGGAATGCCAGCATTGGCCAGTCGGGCCAGCGCCCCCTTGACCTCTGCGGTGATTTCCTTGGGGTGGTTAAAGTGGATATTCATCCACAGGGGATGAAACCGCTTCAGTACATCCACCAATTCATCGTCGATACGCTGCGGCAAAAAGACAGGCACCCTGCTACCGATGCGGATAATCTCCACATGAGGTATAGCCCTAATATCGCCCAACAGACGCTCAAGGGTCTTGAGCGGCAGTACCAAAGGATCCCCACCCGAGATCAATACATCGCGCACCTCAGGGTGACGAGCGATGTAATCTATTTGTTTTTCGTAATCGGCCAGCGAGAACTGGGCGTGCGGGTCACCTACCAAACGACTGCGGGTGCAGTAGCGGCAGTAGCTAGCACATTGTGTGGTAACCAGCATCAGCACCCGATCCGGGTAACGATGCACCAGTCCCGGCACCGGCGACTGGCTCTCTTCGGCCAGCGAGTCTTCCATCTCGGCCTCAAAGGGCGTCAGTTCCTGGCTCGTCGGGACAACCTGCCGACGAATGGGACAAGTGGGATCATCCCGGTCCATCAGACTGGCAAAGTAAGGCGTGACGTCCACGCGGAAACGCCCGGGACGCGCAAGAGCGATTCTTTCCGAAGTAGTGAGGTTAAGAACCTGGGCGAACTCTTCGACAGAGTTCAGGCGGTGGCGAAGCTGCCACTTCCAATCATTCCACTGGGAGAAAGGCACGTCTTCCCATGGATGGGGAGGTTTGCTACTACTGGGGGGTTCATCCAACTCCTGTTTTTCGGTTTCCATTCTTCCCTTCTTTTGTGATCGATATAGGAAATTTGCAACAAAAAATCCTACCCAGCAGTTCGCGGGGTAGGGCTCACTTGTCGAGGCGCCATGCACCAACAAGCCTGCCTAGCTACAATTCTTCTTGTTCGTTCTCGCGCAGATAGTCCGCCATCTCATCCTCGAATCCTAGTTCACTCTCGAGCTCGTCTTCGTCGGTATCGTCGCTTTGGGACGACCAATCCAATTCAAGCGGATTGACATCGACGATCTCGAGACGGGCGCCACAACGATGACAGGTCACCGCCTGCCCCAAGCGTGGTCTTCCGGGGAATCGGATATCCTCGTCGCAACCCAAACAGATCGCAATCGCCATCACGTCGTACAACCCTTTTGATCGGGCATCCAGCGATTCGACGTTGAGAGTATAATACATCTCGCCCAAAAAGCAAACGTAGGCTAGGCCCAAAACTCCATCGGTACTCTCAGGATTCTTCCTGGGGCGTGCGAAGCCTGTAACCGACTCCAGGTACAGTGAGTATGTACTGCGGGCTATGTGGTGCGGGCTCGATTTTGCGACGAAGGTGGCTGACCAGCCCCGCCACCAATCTTTTGCCGTCACCACTGTAGCCCCAGACGCGCTCCAAGATCGTTTCTACCGTCAGAGTCTGGCCTTGGTGTAGCATGAGGGTATATAGAAGCCTGAACTCCAGTTGTGTCAAACGGGAGACGGGATGTCCCTCGATCTGGGCTGTGCGCGTCGCTGGGTCGAGGGTCAGCTTGCCTACACGCCAAGAGGGCAGGCTAGCCACGACATTTCCCTGGGATCTTCGCAGCAACGCACGGAATTCGGCCATGAACAACTTGGTGCTATAGGGGCGCACCAAGACTTGGTCGGCACCCGAGTCAAAGATTTGACAGAGGATGTCTTCAGGCTGACTATCCGTGATCACGGTGAGCGGGATGTCGGTGGTACGCCGAACCTCGCGCACCCGCTCCGGCGACAAATCGTGGTGTGGAGCCAGGATGATGAGCTCTGCGGGTCGCTCGTCCCAGCCTCGTAAGGCCTTGTCCAGATCGGCGGTGGGGACCACGTTGTAACCGAGGCGCTGCAGCACAAAGGATAGCAGGGCCGCCTCATCTACGTCCTCACAGATCACCAAGGCGTTCATAGCTGCTCCGGTACGTTCCGCCTTATTCAACATTTTTTGACATGCCCCATGGCCGCAACCTGGGTTGGGCTTCTCGTGAGCTCGGCGCGACATCGCGCTCTATCGCACGATATGGTCTGATGCTCACGGCTATGTCGACCAATTCAACGACGGGGCTGAGGTGGGCTCCTCGAGCTGTTGCCCAGTTGCGAACTGGCGGCGATACAGGTGCGCATAGTGCCCGCCGGCAGCCAGCAGTTCATCATGCGTGCCCTGTTCCACAATCCGACCTTCATCGATCACGTAAATGCAGTCCGCTTTTTGGATAGTGCTCAGGCGGTGAGCGATGATGAACGCAGTGCGTCCGTGAAGCAATGTGTCCATAGCTTGCTGGATCATCCGCTCTGTCTGTGTATCTACGCTGGAGGTGGCTTCGTCCAGGATCAAAATGCGCGGGCTGGCCAACAAGGCGCGAGCGAAGGATATGAGTTGCCGCTGACCCACGGAGAGCCTCACGCCCCGCTCGTTCACCTGATGGTCATATCCATCCTCAAAGCGCTGCACAAACTTGTCAACCTGCACCGCCTCGGAGACACGCTTGATGTCCTCCATCGTGGCATCGATCCGCCCGTAGCGGATGTTGTCCGCGATACTGCCTGAGAAGAGAAAGGAATCCTGCAAAACTAACGCCATCTGCGAGCGCACACTGGCCAACTGCAAGGAGCGCAGGTCGTGGCCGTCGATCAGCACGCGACCCTCCTGAGGGTCGTAGAAACGCATCAGCAAGTTGATGATGCTCGTCTTGCCGGCTCCCGTGGGACCAACCAGGGCCACAGTCTGACCGGGTCGAACGTGCATGCTCACTTGCTGCAGAACATATCGATCGCTGTCGGTGTATCGGAACGATACGTTTTCCAGACTAACGTCTCCCTCGATCGATCGGATTGGCTGGGCATTCTCAGCATCGACGATTTCGGGCTGCGTGTCAAGGTATTCAAAGATGCGCTCGGCCGAGGCCATAGCGCTAAGCACGCGACTATAGACCCTGCTGATGGCGTTGATGGGCTCCCAGAAGCGAAACAGGTAGTCAGTGAAGGCCATCACATACCCCACGGTGAGCTCGCCACGGAGGACCATGTTCGCGCCAGCCCAAAGGACCAGGCACGTGCCAACCATGCCAAAGATATCGACTAGCGGCCAGATCAGTATTTCGATGTTGATGGCACGCATAAACGTATCATAATAGGTGTCGTTCAGCTTGTCGAATCGCTCTATATTTGCTGCCTCACGGTGGAAGGCTTGGGTTACGCGGATGCCCGACATGCTTTCGTTGAGATTGGCGTTGATATTCGAATTGGCTTTGCGCACGTTACGCCAGGCCGTCTCCATGGCCGGCCTCAGGCGAGCCACGATCCATACCATACCAGGCACAACAATGAAGGCCATGATGGCGAGACGTGTATTCAGAGCGAACATGACTACGATGATGCCCACCAGGCTCACTGTTTGAGATACGATGGTGACTAGGCCAGCATTGATAAAGCTATTGATGGTCTCAACATCGTTGGTGATGCGCGCCATAATTCGGCCAACCGGGCGGCCGTCGTAGAAGCGCAGCGATAGCCACTGGATATGCACAAAGATCTCCTGGCGCAGGTCATACAGGATGCCCTGGCCGGTGCGGTTGAGAATCTGAATGCGCGCATAGTCCGAGAGTGCGCCGACGAACTGGAAGATCAACCACAGTAGAGCGATGCGGTTGACGACCTCCAGGTTTCGCGGGGTAATACCTTCGTCGATTGCTGTACGTAGCAGATAGGGTTCGGTTAGCCGCAAGAGGCTTCCTATGATGATCACCACAACGGCCAGCGCTAATTGGCGACGGTAAGGGCGGGCATAGGTCAGCATCCGCTTGAAATAGGCATAGTTGAAGGGTTTCTTGTCTATTTCTTCTATTTCTTCGTATTGATCGGCCATTTAAAGACCTTTCTGCGACTCTTCATGGACCGCAGGGAGCGGCGCTGAGATGGCCTGGATCGGCTCTTCTTGTGGCCTAAGCTGGAGGTTGTAGATCCGGGTGTACTCTCCGCCTTTCTCCAGCAGTTCCTCGTGAGTCCCCTCCTCGACCACCA
This sequence comes from uncultured Anaerolineales bacterium, assembly GCA_964416075.1. Lineage (GTDB taxonomy): Bacteria > Chloroflexota > Anaerolineae > UBA1429 > UBA1429 > CAYQDH01. Next base: position 12,779 of record CAYQDH010000087.1, read on the forward strand.
CGCCATCGCTTATAACAATGACTTTGTGGGCGTTCTTGACCGTGGAAAGGCGCTGAGCGATGATGAGACTTGTGCGTCCTCTCATCAATTCGTCGAGCGCCAGCTGCAGAGCATGCTCCGTCTCGGCATCGACGCTCGACGTTGCCTCATCCAGGATAAGGATCCGTGGATCCATCAATAGGGCACGGGCAATAGCAATGCGTTGCCTCTGTCCCCCCGAGAGCCCGAGGCCACGTTCGCCAACGCGTGTATCGTAGCCCTTGGGCAGCTTGCTGATGAACTCGTGCGCTTGCGCCGCTTTGGCTGCCGCCTCGACCTCGTCGGGCGACGCATCGAGCCGGCCAAAGGCGATATTGTTACGTACCGTATCGGAGAACAGAAAGGTCTCCTGGGGTACGATTCCGATCTGGCGGCGAAGATTCTCTAGCTTGGCCTGGCGAATATCCAGACCATCGATAGTGATGCGCCCCTGCTGGGGGTCGTAGAATCGTGGTATAAGGTTTATGATCGATGACTTGCCCGAGCCTGTGCTTCCCAGCACGGCAACGATCTGCCCCGGAAGAATCTCAAAGCAGAGCCCCTTGAGTACTGGGGTTTTGTCCCCGTCCTCAAAGCTAAAGTGCACATCCTCGAACCGGATATGCCCTTCGATGGAAGGGAGGTCGGTGTTGGTTGTCGACTCCTCGATGCGTAGCGGCGAATCGAGGACCTCGAATAGGCGCGGTCCCGCGGCAATGGCTTCTTTGGCCACGCTGATCAAATAGCCCAGAAAGCGAATAGGCCATATCAGTCCCCAAAGATACCAGTTGAAGGAGAAAAAAGTTCCTAAAGACATATCACCATTGTAAACACGACGGCCACCATACCAGTATAGCAAAAAGAAGCACAGCCCAGTGATAAAATTAAGGATGGGAAAGGTTTTCGCCTCGATGGCTGCACGACCGATGTTCGCCTGGAGGGTTGAGGTATTGTTGGACCCGAACTTGGCGATCTCGTGGTCTTCGCGCGCGAAGGACTTGACGACTCGCACGCCGCTGACATTCTCCTGAAGCGTCGTCGTGAGTTTTCCCATCTCATTGCGAATCTTTTCCCATGCCGGGCCCACAATGCCACTGAAGCGAAATGCGAAAAACATGAGTAAGGGCAACGGCAGGGAGACCACCAGAGCCAGTCGCCAATCGGTTAGCAGCAACATGGTAATGGTCCCCAGAAACATCAGGCCTGATGTGATTGTCTCACCGATCCCAAAACCGAAAAACTCCATCACCGCTCCCACGTCGCTAGTGAGGCGCGACATCAGGTCACCTGTAGCGTTCACCGTGAAAAAGGTAAAGGACAAGCCCTGCAATCGGGCATAGAGATCGTGGCGTAGACCGCGGATCAGCTCCTGTCCCATGCGCTCGCGAGCGTAAGCCTGGCCATAGCGAATGGCTGAACGAGCCATGCCCACGGCAAACATGATGCTGGTGTAGAGCAGCACAGCTCTGGAGGACCCGGCGCCGATTCCTCTGTCGATCACCATACCGAGCAGTCGCGGCATGATCATCTCGCCAGCGACGACCGCGAACATGGTGGCTACAAAGAGAACAACCAGTTTTCCATGCGGACGCAGATATGAAGCAAAGCGAAGTAAGGCTCGCATTTCGGTATCCTTTGGTAGGCACAAAACGCACGTGAACACCAACGTGCAACGCACGAAACAGCCTGGATGAGCTTGCCGTAACTGCAGGAACTTTTGCGGAAGACACAAGTATCCCAAAACGGCGGGTGCTGAGCAATCAG
>CAYQDH010000088.1:0-14452 GCA_964416075.1 uncultured Anaerolineales bacterium
TCGCAGTAGCACACGGGGTAGGTGTTACAAATATCGTACCATAGGCCATCCACCTCGTAGAGACGGCCTAGTTCCTCTGTCTGTGCCAGGATCAGTGCGGCATAGTCGCCGCTGGGGCAAAGGTATTTCCAGGACGTAGCCGGGCGAGGGTCCTGCGGGCCGGCGTCGGGATCCCAGTGTAGGGCGGCGAACGAGCCATCAGCGTTGCGCACGCACCACTCGGGGTGTTCTTCGGCGTCGGTTGCCGACCAGCCCACAGTGTAATAGATCGGCGCACGCACCCCGATCTCGTGGCAGGCCTCGATCTCTTGCCCCAACAGGTCAAAGGTCAGCGAGGGATGCATGCGGCCGATTTGTGTGGGGTAATAGCTCCAGCTGTGATGGCACTTGGCAAAGATATTGATCAGGTTGACGCGTCCCAAGCGCAGCGCCTCCTGGAACTGTCGCTTGTCAAAGCGCGTGCCTACCCCGGGAATGAGCTCGGAGGTATGGAAATCGAGATGCACCTGTCGTGTGGCTATAGGGATCATGGGACGCTCCTTCCTGGGCTGGTAAAGATATAGTGACGCGAGGCTTCTCGACAGTATTGTGGCGAATCGAAGATGTGCGGATTTAACCATTCTGTGGCCGAGGTGTCAAACGATGCCGGGCGTGTCGGGGGCATCCATGAGCTATGAGGTGCGTTAGGACACGTGCTCAGTGCGGCGTATCAGGTCCTCCTGCCCCTTCCGAGATAGCGTCCAAGTAGGCGCTACAGCCCACGACCTGCACTGAGAGGCTACGGTGCTGCCGCTCCTTTTTTCAGAGAGAAGGACTCTGGTTTGAACGTTGCTTCGAAGCATGTAGAATGCGTCTGTGCGAACTAGAGAAACTGCGGGCGAGGTGTCTCTCTTCGTGAAACCAGATTGTGTCTTGCGTCGTGTCCGGCCTGTTCTTCAGGATGCTGCTGCCGTGATGTCCGTCGAGCGACAGAGCCTTGGCGACAGTCCCTACACGCCAGAGGAAGCGTTGCAGGTGCTGCGACGGCTGGAACACCACGCCTACCTGGCTTTCCAAGGGGATCAGGCCGTGGGGTTCCTATCCTGCTTGGAGACGCCAACCGGTGATGTGATGCGCCTGGAACTCGACATGCTGGGCGTTTGTGCCGAGTATCGCGGTAGGGGTATTGCCACAAGCCTCCTCTGTATGGCGATGGGGGAAGCCTGCGGCCGCGGCGTTCGTCGATTTCGCGGCGTGGTGGCCGAGGACAATACCGCCTCGCGGACTGCTTTCAGGCGTGCCGGGCTGGATGCGGTGGGGGGCCCGGCTCTGCTGCTGGTCTACGAGATCCTGGGGCGGGAGCCGGTGGCTTATCTGCCTCCAGGATGGAGTTGTCTCATCGACGAGCGCGAGGCACAGAAGCCGGTGGGCGGTCGTCCAGAGGTGTATCGCCTGCTGGATGAGCGTGGCCAAGTCGTATCCCAAGTCACCTGCCTGCAGGTTCAGACGCTATCCTATCGAGGGTTGTGGATCGAGGAACTTTGGGCCGAGCCCCATGCAACAGGTATCGCGCTGCGTGCCGTGGTGGAACGGGCCAAGAGCCTGGATCTGGATCAGGTGGGACACCTGACCACTGGGGAACAGGCACGAGGCAACCTGCATGCCTGGCTACGGCAGGGATACCGGAACCTAGGCCCGTATATCGTCTACGGGAAGGGTTGAGCCATGGGAGGCAAGCATGCCCGATGGCTCCTGGTTGTGGTCTTGCTTGTGGCCCTCGTGGGCGGCGCCCTGTTCTGTTGGAAGAACGAGACATGCCTAGTGTGGATGCGAGTTCTCGGAAACAGAGAACTCCTGATGAGCCTCTTGGATCAGATGGGGCCGTGGGCTCCGCTGGTTCTTATCCTGGCTCAGATACTGCAGGTGATCCTGGCTCCGATACCCGGGCAAGTAGTGGGCATCGTGGCCGGTTATTTGTATGGAGTGCTGTTGGGTACATTGCTTTGCGAGGTGGGACTGGCGCTTGGATCCCTGATCGCCATCACGCTGGCTCGGCGACTGGGGAGACCTCTCGTGGAAAGAGTGGCTGGGCCTGAGCTGATGAAGCGCATCGATGGGTATGTCGAAAAACGAGGCGCTTTAGCGCTCTTGATTATCTTCCTTTTGCCCTTTTTGCCAGATGATAGCGTCTGCCTGATCGCCGGGCTGACTCGCATACGCCTGGCAGAGTTGTTGCTCGTAGCAACCGTGGGTCGACTGCCAGGACTGTTAGTTTCTACGCTCATCGGGGCACAGGCACACGACCTCACCGGGGTACAGTTGCTGGCCATCACGATAGTGAGCATCTTGTTGGCAGCGGTTTTTTTTCTGTGCCAGCATCATCTGGAGCAGTTCATGTTTCAGGTGCTCGATCGTTTTCGCAAGGATTGATCGGGATTGATCGCGGCCTCAACGTCCCGCCCTAGGGGCAACTCGACGATCCAAGTTCTAGTTTCGTTTCCCAAGTCCAGATAGCGTGTGCTTCCGCCGTACTCCTCGGCAATCTGAGCGCACAGGCTCAACCCGCCAGGAATGGCCACTTTCCGGCCAGCCATCTCCTCTTTTCCAATCAGAACCGATGGTGACATAGATGGGCCATAGGTGCATCGGACACGCCCCATCGCGCCGTCCACTTCCGTGGCCATATGAAGGTGCCCGCCCTCGGGTAAGCACGATAGGGCGTCACTAACATGACAGATGAATCGCAGAAACAGCTGCTGTAGCCAAGGTGGATCGATCTCCACATGAAGGTCTCCAGGGGATAAAGCGGTATCCAGGTGGATGTTCTTAGCTTTCAGGGAATGAGCCCATAGAGCCAGCGTCTGTGCGAGTAGATCGTTCAAGCTGGCTTGTGCGGTCAGCGTGCCACATTGGCGTGCAAAGCTGCCCAGATTCCCCGCCACTTGGGCTGCTTTCTGCGCCTGGCTTAGAATCTTGTTCAAGTCGCGATAAGCCGCGCTACCAGCCTCTTCCGTGGCCTGCAGCAGCTGCGCGTAGCCCATGACCGCTGTCAGTGGGTTGCGCAAATCATGAGCCACACCCACCAGCAGACGGCTTGAGTCCGAAAACAGCGGGCGGTACCACTCTTTGGAGAGGGCATCCCTTCGAGGGGTCAAGCGTCTGTGCTCGATGGCCTCTGCGGCGGTGGTTGCCAGAGACATGACAAATCGCTCGTCAGCCTGGGTAAATGCGCGGGGTACCTGGGATTCGATGATGAGCATGCCCAGACGATTCCCTTGCGTCTTGAGCGGTGCAACCAACAGTGAGCGATGCAGAGAATCGAGCGTCATGTCGGCAAAGCGGCCGTCCTGTGCCATATCTGCAACGTGAACAACGTACTCCTCATCCAGGGCCTGTTGGGCCACCCTTCGCCCAAGAGTGACCAGGCGTGATTCCTCTGTGTCTGTCTGCCTCGGCTCCGTTGCCTCGGGCAGTTCTGAAGCGAGGTCCTTTTCCTCGGTGTCGAAAAAATGTATGGCTCCGTTCGTCGCATTAGCGGTCGCTTGCACCGCTGTGTAAACGACAAGCTCCAGCAAGCCATCGAGGTCTGATGTGGAGACTAGGGTGCGGCACATATCCATGATCGCTTGCCCTCGAGAGGCGCCATTCACGGCCTCGGTCCGTAGACCAGCGCCCTGGATGGCCAGTCCCACGGTGTACCCTATCGTGCTCAGCAGTCGGCACTTGGCATTGGTCAGGGCCATGGCGTCAGGGGCGCCAAGCAAGAGAAACCCGCGTTCTCCTTGCTGATCTAGAGGTAGTAGCACTAGAGACTGGATGTGCCATTCCTCGGGTGCCTGGCTGAGGCCAAAGCGCCCCAATTCCGAAGAAGGCAATACTTGGGCCCTGTGCGAGCTGGCAGCGACAGCTGTTTGTTCCAGTGGAAAGGGCTGTCGTGAAATCAGCCGCTTATCCAAGCCGCGCTGAGCCACGAGCTGCACCGTCTGGCCATGCGCGAGATATGCACCACCCGCCGCTTGTCCAAGCCAACGGATGATGATGTCCAGGGAGCGATCCAAGATCTCGGCGACAGTGTGATGAGGACTGGCGAGGGCGATGATCTGGTCAAGAATGTCAACATTCATGGTTCGTTTCTCGTCTTGGAGATTGGTCCCGTGTTGTCAGGGTCTTCGTATGGGTCGGGAGATGTGCCCGCCCAGCCCTAGATCGCACACGGGCCAAACGGTGCTCTAGATCCGCCACCGTATCGGGAGAGATGCACAGCGATGACCCGCGTGCCTGCGACCGATCCAAGGCTTCTTGGATCATGTTGGCCGCCAATTCATAGTTTCGCAAACGGTGTTCATATTGCTTGGCTAACTCAACATAAGGGTAGAGTTCAGGGCCGCCCAATTGGCCGCGCCACACTTCCATGGCCTCATCATAGCGAGCCAAGCGTTTTAGCGCGGATGCAAGGTGAAGAGCGGCAGCGCCCTTTTGCTCTGGCTTGGTGTGGTGCGCAGCCAAAGCTAGCCTATAGGATGCCAGGGCGTCCTCCGTTCGGTTCCATCGCTCATAGAGCAGGCCCAAGGCGACGTGATCGCAAAAGGGATCGTCGTCGTCAACAAGGCTGGTGCAGAGGATGTGCCCTGCTCTCCAGGCGAGAGTCACCATCGTCAAGATGTCTATGCTGTTGTGATAAAAGACCCGCACCAGAGGACGAGTATCACCCCACTGTAGGTAGTCCTGGTAGAGCTGTGGGATGAGAAAACCAGGCACGTCATCTTCGGTGCGGCTGATTCCCAGAACGGTCTTCTCCAGTGAAGATAGCGCGCAGGACGATAGGAGACGCGCCCACAATCGTCGAGCTACCGCCAACAGGTCGAGATGTGGTGTGGCGATGGTGGGAATATCTCGCCGGGCCAGGGTGTAGCGGGTTGCCAGGATTGGCCAATCGAAACAGCGACCATTGAAGCTAACCAACCCCTGCCGCCCCGATAGGTCCGAGGCCAAGAGTTCGAGCAGGGCTTCTTCGTCGCCATAGTCGGGCAGAAAGTACTGTCGCACGGTGAATCGATCCGGCTCGAAAAAACCTATGCCCACCAGAAAGGCATAGGTTCCCGCGCTCTGAGATAGACCGGTGGTTTCGATATCCAGGAACACAGCCCGACCATAGTCAATGGCCCAACCACTATTGGTAGCACAGGCCAGCGAACAAGCGTGGGGCGGCAGCTTCAGCAGGTCGCCCAGTGCTCTGCTGCCGTGGGGGTGGTCTCGTGAGAACTGCTGTGTTCTGACGAAACATCGTTGCCCGGCACAGGCGACCCATTCACCCGCCAACAGCGCTTCCAGCGGAGGGTGCTTGCAGCGGGATGATTGCCGAACTGAAGGCGCCGGCTGTACGCCGGCGCGCAACAAGCGCGTTCTCAAATCCATCGTGCTTCCTACGGTCTTGATGCGTTCGCCAGAATTATAGCCGTCGCGAGTCCGATTCCAAGTCGGAGCTACGGCTGTGGTCCACATGACAGGATGCAACATGCTTTGTCCTGTAGTGGTGCGCACATTTAAGGCGGATAAACCAGGGGTAGGTTTATCCGCCTTGATGGAATAGAGCAATGTGCCCGCTTATCGCTCGGCGCGCATGAACTGGTGAACCATATCCCGCAGTTGGCAGAGATCAAAGGGCTTGACCAGGACGGGACAACCCGTCGATTCCATCCATTGTCGCGTTTCGGGGTTGGCTACATCTCCTGTCGTGAAAACGAGCCGAGACAAGAGAAAGGGATACCGATTCCGGAGAGACTCGTAAGTTCGCTTGCCATCACTCTGCGGCATACGGAGGTCTAGCAGGATGAGGTCGACATCATGCTGGGCAACCTGTTGAAGGGCCTCGTCCCCATTCGCAGCCCGGATCACGCGAAGGCAGATCCCTTCGAGAGCGCGCTCCACCAGATCCCCCAAATTCTCATCGTCTTCGATGACGAGGGTCGTTCCGCATCGTTGTCCCGCTTCAGTGTACTCGCCTCGAGGGGCCCGATCTTGATGGACTTGGCTATCCAGCGCGACCACAGGCAAGTGGATGACGAAGCGAGCCCCACACAGGACGCTTGCATCAAGTGAGAGGTTGCCTCCCATATCCGAAATGAGCTGCTTTGATATGAACAAGCCCAGCCCAGTCCCCTTTCCCTGTTTCGTCGTAAAGTATGGCTCAAAGATGCATTCGCGGATACTCTCGGGCACACCGGGACCATTGTCTTCCAAAGTGACCTGAGCCATGGAACGACCATCGTGCTCGACCGCGCACGCTGTAACACGCAGCGTTGATCCATGGCTTGACTGGACCATCGCTTCGTGCGCGTTATTGATGAGGTTTACTAGTACTTGTTCTAGATGGTGGGGATCTGCCAAAACACCTATTGCCTGTGGTCCCGTATCCGAGATGATCCTGATGCCATCGACCTCCAAAGCAGGTGCCCTGAGCCTGAGCGTACGCTGGATCATCTCATTGAGGTCGATGGGGCTAGGCGTCTCAGCGGGGGGGCGGACGATGCCCAGCAGGTTCTGGACAATCTGACGACAGTGCTGAGCCTGCTCATCGATGATGCGCAGACTTGACCTCGCGGGATCCTCAACCTGGGCGTCTTGCAGCAACTGTGCATAGCCGATGACCGAGGTCAAAGGGTTATTCAGTTCGTGCGCGACGCTGCTGACCACCTGCCCAATGCAGGCCAAGCGCTCAGAGCGACTGGCTCTCTGCTGAGCTTGCGATACCTCGACTTGGCGTTGCCGTAATTCCTCTTGCAGCGCCCGGATGGTACTCTGGAGCAGGAAACGGTGGATGGCCGAAGACGTGAGGGACAGTGCCAGGCGTGCTGCCTGGAGATCCGAAGCCGCCCATACCTGGCGGCCCTCTGGCCAGAGCAACACGATTCCTACGTTCGCCTCCTCTAGCTGGAAGGGCAAACATACGGCATCCCTGGCAAGGTATTCCGCCATATCATGGGGCGGGGACCAGAAGGTGCGAATCCAGCTTTTCCATCCCGCTTGCTTCGCCAGTGTGGGAGCGGGTCTCTTCAGAGTGTCGGCTGAGATGCGCTGTGTGATGTATCGACCCCCAGAACGAGCCAATAAACACCCTTCCTCGGCTTCTGCGGCCATGTTGATGATGACCACACAGGAAAGCACAGGCTCAAGCAGTGAGTCAATGGCATTTGACAGGGCATGCACTGCCCCCTCTATGTTCGAAGCTGTAGCCAGGTCTCGCTCGAGGCGGAAGAGAGGCTGGATAAGCGTGGTTCGCCGCTGCGTAGCCGCAATGAACCTATCCGCGCTGTGGGTCTCGGGATGGGTGAATAGAGGAGAGAGTTCGAATACCTGCGTTGGGGGAACTGTCTCTGTTGCCTTGCTACCCGCATCCTTGTGCCAGAAGATCGTCATCGCCAGCCTCGAGCATGCAATCACTGCGTTGCATCCGCCATCGTAACCATACCGAACAGCCACTGGAGCCTACACCGAAGGTAGCCCAATATTGCTCAATGGCATCGCCTTGTGCTAACGATTCTATCACGGGATGCTGACGTAACACTCACCTAGGGGGCTTGAAAAGTACAGGTTTCTTGCAGTGCGGATACCAAACGCAACACTTGCTGCTTTGCCTTGGGGTTAGCAGTGACCGATGTCCCAATGCAAGAGGGGCAGCCCATCGTACAGGGACAGTCATGAATCAGCCGAGCTGCATCACCAAGGAGCGTGAAGCACAGCCCCGCTATCTCGATGCTCAGGCCTATTCCAGCAGGGACGCGATCGTAGAAAAAAATGGTGGGAACTCCCGTCTGGGGTGCCTGCACATCGGTGCTGATACCTACATCGGCCACATCACACATAAGGTGCAGGGGAATAAGGTGGCCCAGGACTCGGCCGAGACCCGCCAGAGTGCTTTGCACGGCCACCTGCTGTTCAGCCCGTCGGTGGCAACTGGCACATAGCGTTAGTAGGTTGGAGAGTTGGTTGGCCTGCTCATCGTTCGAGTTTTCCCCCGAACGCCAACCGAATTCGCGAAAAGGGACGATATGGTGCACATCATGGCTTCTGCCCGGCCGTTCAGGTGCGCCGCACCAGCGACAATGGTAGTTATCACGCGCGCGTGCACGGTCCCGCTGGCGTGGCCAAGTGGGGCCTCTCGATTGCACGTGTTCGCCAATCCACCATCCTTCGTCTCGCAGGCGTTCGACGAGGGATTCCGATACTGTGAGCCAGCAAGCTGACGTGAGCATCTTTTGTTCTGGCAAGTCCACCTCGCCCCAGCCGAGATGCTCTAGGGAGCCCAGGTGCAATTTCCGGTAGCTTGAAACCCGCGTAGTGATCAGCACCTCGCCCTGAGCGAGGCCAAACTGAGGAGTATGGGTTTCGTCCATCGTACGCTGGATATCAATGCGTGTGTTCTGGCTTGCTTCGGTGTAATAGTCCATCGTCACAGCGCGCACGTAGGCCATGCCACTCTCCCAGTCGAGAGATTCCACCAGGTACTGCTGCCCCTCGTGCCAGTAGATGGCCCCTTCATGCAGAAAGAGTGGGGCGCTAGGGCGATCGATCTGGCCTATGGTGTGCTTTTCGCCTTCGCTCTTGGCTACGATGGTAATGGCGTTCGGGTCGGCGGTACGAAGAGAAATGGTCCGAGCAGGATCCGCTGGCCCCGCCCAGAACCAACGTCCGCGCGATTCCCTGATGGTGCCGCTCTCGGAAAGGAAGGACAAAAGATCTGTAAGATTTTCGCTGCCGAACACCTCCGATGACTGGAAGGGCAGTTCGCTGGCAGCACACTGGATATGCCCCGCAAGTACGTGCAGATTGTCGGGGTTGAGTAAGGCGTGCTCCGGCGACTGCCCGAAAAAGTAATCGGGGTGTGAGATGATGTATTGATCTGATGGGGATGAGGATGCTATGAGAAAAGCGACGCTTGCGTCGGTGCCACGGCCAGCGCGACCCGCTTGTTGCCACGTACTGGCGATGGTTCCCGCATAGCCCGCCATAATGCACGCCGCCAGGCTACCGATATCTACGCCCAGCTCGAGAGCGTTGGTGGCCACGACACATCGCACGTCGCCGCATCGCAGCCCTCGCTCGATCTCGCGGCGTTCTGAGGCCAGATATCCGCTACGATATCCGCGGATCGCTAGAGGGTCGCGGCCTGCGTGGTGCGCATCCTGCCGCAGCATGTTCACCAGCAATTCCACCGATAGCCGAGAGCGCGCAAACATCACGGTCTGCACATCGTGGTTGAGTAGGCGATTGGCGATCGCGCGGGCTTCCTGCAGGACTGAACGGCGCAGGCCCCACTCTTGGTTGACTAGAGGGGGGTTGTAGAAGACCATGTTGCGCTCCCCCTGAGGGGCGCCGTTATCGGTAACCATTGACACCGAGTCACCAAGCAGTCTCTCGGCCAGATCGCGAGGATTGGCAATGGTAGCGGAGCAGCATATGAACTGTGGCTGGCTGCCGTAGAAGCGACAGATTCTGCTCAGGCGGCGTAGCACATTGGCGACGTGGGTGCCAAAGATGCCACGATACTGGTGTATTTCGTCCAGCACGACAAAACGCAGGTGGGCAAAGAAATCCTGCCATCGTGCATGGGCGGGCAGAATCCCGGTGTGCAGCATGTCGGGGTTACTCAAGACCACATGGGCTGTGGCGCGAATATGAGGACGGCGCTGGGCTGGCGTGTCACCGTCGTAGGTCGCGGAGGATAGCCCCTCTGCAAGCATATCCATTTGCCCTTGCAGGATGTGCTGTTGGTCGTAGGCCAGCGCTTTCGTGGGAAATAGGTACAACGCCCGTGCGCGATGGTCGCTCAGGAGGCTGTGGAGCACTGGGAGGTTATAGCACAGTGTCTTGCCGGAGGCTGTGGGCGTGACAATCACCACGTGTCGACCCGCGAATACTTGCTCAAGAGCATGGGCCTGATGGGTATAGAGATCGTCAATGCCCTGCTTTGCCAGCATCTTTACGATGCGAGGATCTAGTGCCCCAGGGATGTGGCCATATTGCGAAGGACGGGGTTGCAGCACGCGCCACGCCGTAACGTTCGTGACCAGCTCACCGGTCACGCGGAATTCCTCCAGCAATCGCTGCAATTCGGTCACTAGGTTATCAGCCCCTAGAGATTGAGGGAGAGTTGACTGGCCGAGTCATCGTCCGTAGGGGATGCCTCGATAAGGCGCATCAGGCCATCTTCGTCCAGCACGGGGATCCCCAGTTTTTGGGCTGCGCCATACTTGGCGGTCCCAGGATTCTCGCCAGCCAAGACATACGTGGTGTTCTTGGAGACGCTACCCGTCACTTTGCCGCCATGGCTAGCGATGAGTGCTGTGGCAGCCTCGCGACTCATCGAGGGCAGGGTACCTGTAACTACAAAAGTCATCCCTGCCAAGGGAGCCGGGCCACGCAGAGTCACCGGTTCGTTCTCCAGCCGCACCCCGTTACGACGTAGCTTCTCGACCAACTCAAGGTGGCGTGGACGGCTGAAAAAGTCAACGATGGTCTGGGCGGTCCGTGGACCGATACCGGGAATGGCCTGTAGCTCCTCACTCGGGGCAGCCATCAAGGCATCGAGCGTGTTATAGTGCTCCACGAGGGCTTGCGCCGCCTTGCCACCCACGCCATGGATACCCAAGGCGGTAATGACCCGCTGCAAGGGCCGATTTCGGCTCGCTTCGATCCCGGCCAAGAGATTGGCCGCCTTTTTCTCGCCGAATCCCTCGACGGTCAGTAGCTGCTCCTTGGTTAAGGTATAGAGGTCTGCCACATCTTTGACGAGTCCCTCGACCACCAGTTGCTGCGCTATCCGCTCGCCCAGGCCATCGATATCCATGGCTCCGCGCGAGACCCAGTACTCCAAGAGACGGACCACCTGCGCAGGACAAGCGGCGTTGATACAATAGATAGCGACTTCACCTTCCTCGCGCACCACCGGCTCACCGCAAGCCGGGCAAGTCGTAGGTATGGGCGGCAACTGTTCATCGCCATCGCGCAAGCCGAGTACTGGGCCGACTACCTGGGGGATGACATCACCGGCTCTCTGCACCACCACGACATCGCCGAGGCGGATATCTTTGCGAGCCAGGTCGTCGTAGTTGTGCAAGGAGGCCTGCCGTATGGTGACACCGCCCAGTTGGATTGGTTCTAGAATCGCGTACGGTGTCAACACCCCCGTGCGCCCTACATTGACACCAATATCGACGAGACGTGTGGTCGCCTCACGAGAGGGGAACTTGAAAGCGACCGCCCACCGCGGCGCATTGCCTACGATGCCCAGCCGCTGTTGCGTGGCGAAATCGTTGATTTTGATCACCACACCGTCCGCCTCATAGTTCAGGGTCTCACGGCGGTTCATCCACAACTCACAATACTCCAAAACCTGGTCCATATCTGACATCAGACGGATGTCGGGGTTGACTGAAAAGCCCAGTGCCTTGAGGTAGCTCAATGTCTCCCATTGGGTGGTCAGAGGATACCCTTCGATATTGCCTACGGCATATACATAGAGCCGCAAAGGCCGCCCGGCTGTGATCCGGGAATCCAGTTGGCGAGTGGAGCCTGCCGCCGCATTACGTGGATTGGCAAAAGGCGGCTCACCCTTGGCCAACCTTTCCTCATTCAGGTGCTGGAAGAGATCGCGTGGCATATAGACCTCGCCTCGCACCTCGATCAGGTCGGGGGGGGCCATGTCATCGGTGACTGGGATGCGCAGAGGGATATTGCGTATGGTGCGTACGTTGGACGTGATGTCTTCGCCGACGATGCCATCTCCTCGTGTCGCTCCTCGAGTGAGAAGGCCCCGTTCATAGGTCAGCGCCACCGCCAGCCCGTCGATTTTGGGTTCTACCACAAACTCCAGCGTCACGCTCTGAGGCAACAGCCGGCGGGCGCGGCCCAGCCATTCCCGCACCTGATCTTGTGAGAAAGCATCCCCCAGGCTGGTCATCGGGTAGGGGTGCCGAACTTTGGCAAATTCGGCAGAGATCTGAGCACCGACACGCTGAGTGGGCGAATCTGGGGTTACCAATTCGGGATGCTGACTCTCTAGATCGCGCAGCTCGCGGACAAGAGCATCATACTCTGCGTCACTGATCTCCGGCTGATCCAGGGTGTGGTATCGATAGCTATGATAGTGAAGCAGAGCGCGGAGCTTTTCAATGCGCGAGGTCACCGATTCAGACATAGCTCTATCCTCTGCCTACGTAAAAGGGGCGGAGTGTACAACAACTCCGCCCCATAGAGATAGCTGGCGGGCAGCTCGCCCGGCGACCAGATCGTCAGGCGAGCCTATCGCCGGACGATCAGACTGCCAAACGCGCATCTACAGGGGAGGACTATTGTGCCTTCAGATACCTGTCCACGACCCAGCCCGTGGTACCTGCCTCGTCACGCACTTGCCACCAAGTGAACCCATTGGCCTCTTTGGGACCGCCAATAATCTCAAGCTTGGTGTTCTCCGACAGGGTCTTGACGCGAGCCTGATTGGTACCAGCACCTGCTCGCATATTCAGACCCGTGCCACCCGTCCCAGTCACCTGGATCTGGGAGCCCACTGCCAGTCCCGCAGCGGCGACCGTCGGAGCGCCCGAAGGGGTCGAGACCACCTGCTGCGTGGGGGTAAAAGTAGGTAGGGTTGTCAGGATTTGCTGTGTTGGTGTGATGGGGACGGCGGCTAATGTGCTTACCTCGGTGGGTCTCTGGGTTGGCTGGGGACGCGTTAACATGACGGTGGGCGAGGGGGTAGTCCTGGGTGTTTCCCGGCCTCCGGGCGAGAAGATGGCCCACCAGAGTCCTGCTACCACTACAACAACCAGGACGGGAACCGCAACCCACATCCACTTGGGCCAGAGATCCTGATTCGGCGTGTTTCGACCTGAACTATGCTTGCCAGAGTCTAACGACATGTAGCTGCCTCCTTGTGATTATGCAAGACTGCACAATACATCCATTATAGCGACAGTTGATTACAATGTCAAAGGTTTTCTCCACTCCTCTGCACCTTGGTCTCGTGTCGCATCGTGCTGACGAACTGCTCTATCTCCTCGTCCCAGTACTCGATGACCAGGATAGCATCGTGGAGACGGCCCCCTGCACGGCGCACCACCGTGCCACGGGCGGGCTGCGTGCCGCGGAAAAAGGTTACGGTCTCGCCGATAGTCACTGCTTCGGCGTCGATGCGTGTTTCAGTGGCCTCCGATGTGATGCTCTCCAGAGCCTGACAGATATCGTCTTGAGTGGCTATGATACCCAGGCCGGCCACAATGCTAGTAAATGGATCGACCGCCCGTACCTTGGTCCATCCAAACATGTGACGCAGCATATTCTGCACGACCGGAACCAGCGAAGAGCCACCGGTCATCAGTACCACGTCTACCTCTTCAGGAGCCACTTTTGCTTCCGACAGAACCTCCGAGAGGCCTCGTCGAATGATGGCCAGGTGTTCGCTGATGGCCTCCACGAACTCGGGTCGATTCAGGCGTTCCCTGATAGCCAATCTTTCTTCCCGCATCTCGATGCGCGCGTCTGTCTGAGACGACAGAGTGATCTTGGCCGCCTCGATCAACTGGTACAACTGGAATCCCAGGCCCCGCAAAATGAGCGTCTGGAGATTTTCGATGGCCTGGGGCGAGTTGCTTTGCCTCTTGATGGCCGCGATATGGGCGAGGTTTGCAGGTGTGGCCAGGAGAGGAATCGTCTGCCAATGCAGTAATGGGTCTAGCAGATTGGGTGGAAAGGGAAGGTTTTTGGGCCCCAATGTCGTGCCATGGCCAAAGTGCTTGAGCAGGACATGGCGCATAATCGCGCTATCAAAGTCGTCGCCACCGATGGTAATGCCTTTGGTCGCAATGATCTCGGTATCCCTCAAAGATGGGCTACTGAGCGATGGGACAACGCGTGCAAGTGCTAGGTCAAGCGTGCCACCGCCAAAATCGAAGACCAGGGCGCAGGCGTGGTCGGGAAGCGTGGTGCGCAAGTGTCGCTCCGCAGCCACCGGCTCAAACTCGAGAGCGGCCTCTTTGAAACCGGCTAGGCGGGCTGCGACCAACATACGTTGATGTGCTGCGCGATCGATCTGCTCGGCTGTAATATCGCTGGGTCGGTCCAACGGCGCATAGGTGACGGGTCGTCCGATCACCGCTGCATGCACCCGTTCGCCCAGATAGCGCTCTGCTGCCTCACGGATGTGCTCTAGCACGAGAGCGATGAGCTCCTCTATGGCATAGTAGCGATCATACACTGTAGTGCCATGGAAATTGGGGTCTCGCAGCCCCGTCTTGAGGGATTGGAAGAGGCGCGCTGGCCGCTCCAAATCGTCCTCTTCACCCACATCGGAGACGATAACCAGCCCATGCTCCGACTCGATCATCGGGTTCTCCTCGATCTCCGCTTCAAAAGCCGAGGTCAGTGTACGGAGATCGGTGAACTTGTATCGAATACGTGTTTCACGCGTCACAGAGAG
>CAYQDH010000089.1:0-14436 GCA_964416075.1 uncultured Anaerolineales bacterium
GATGCAGCCAACATCTTCCCCATGATGGGTGGCGTGACCTTGGGAGTGGTGCACGCCAACCGGTGGGAGTTCTTTTTAGACGTGCTCAAACACGCTGCCTTGCCTACCATCACGGTGGTGCTAGTGGCCTTGGGCGGTTGGGCACTGGGCATGCGCGGCATGATGGTCACCGTGCAGGGCGAGGACTATATGATTCTGGCAGAAGCCAAAGGGCTCAAGCCGCGCCGCATTTTCTTGCGCTATGCGGTTCGCACGGCCCTACTGCCTCTCATCACGGGTCTGGGCATCTCGCTGGGGCATGTGGTGACGGGGCAGATCCTAGTGGAATCGTTATTTGGCTTTCCAGGCATCGGTAGTCTATTGAGCAATTCGATCCGCAACTTTGACTACAACGCCATCTACGGGATTAACTTTATGGTCATTCTCTCCATTGGTATGATCACCTTTGTTCTTGATCTTATCTATCCTCTGTTGGATCCGCGCATCAGAACGGGAGGGGGAGGATGAGATTCTTCCGCTATCTGCGACGCAACAAGCGGCTGGCGCTTGGGCTGGCCATCCTCACTTTCCTGTTTCTGTTCGCCACTGCGGGGCGCCTCATCGCCCCACCCGAGAACGCCTACCCGTTGGCTGCGCCCGCCAACAAGGCGCCCTCGTGGCAGCATCCGTTTGGTACCGATAGCCAGGGGCGTGATCTGCTGGCGACGGCGGTAATGGGCACGTATCTTACTGTGCGTATCGGCGTAATTGCCGGGGTCATCGGCCTCACCGTGGGCATTATCCTGGGCTTCACCGCCGCCTACTACGGCGGGTGGTTCGATACAGTGGTACGCTGGATAGTGGACTCGCTGCTGACGGTGCCCAGCCTGATGGTTCTGGTGGTCATCGCCTCTACGCGCCAGAAGGAGATGGATGTTATAGGCATGTCCTTCGTCCTGTCCATCTTGGCGTGGATGGGGCCGACGCGTACCATCCGCTCGCAGGTACTCAGCCTGCGAGAACGCGCTTTTGTGCGCGTGGCCAAGCTCTCGGGTGAGAGCAACCTGGAGATCATCTTCAAGGAACTGATGCCAAACCTGCTCCCCTACCTGGGGGCCAGCTTGGTGGGCGCCGTCACTGGGGCCATCTTTGCCTCACTTGGCCTGGAGCAACTCGGCCTGGGCCCTATGCGCGAGCCGACGCTGGGCATGACTATCTACTGGGTACAATACTATGGCGCTTTTGTGCGCGGGATGTGGTGGTGGATCTTGTCCCCCATCGCCGTGATCGTGCTGATCTTCATGGGTCTCTTCTTCCTATCGGCTGGGCTGGATGAGTTCGCCAACCCCCGCGTGCGGAGGGTCGTATGAGCGCACCTATACTCCAAGTCAGAAATTTCTATGTTCACTATCATACGGAACGGGGCCCGGTCAAGGCGGTGCACAACGTCAGCTTTGACCTCGAACAGGGGATGCGCCTGGGCCTGGTAGGTGAATCGGGCTGCGGCAAATCCACCCTGGCTATGGGCCTGATCCGCATGATCCGGCCCCCCGGACGCGTGGAGAGCGGCCAAGCCGTGCTCGACGGCACCGACCTGGTCCAACTCACGGAGGAGCAGATGCGTCGCACGCGCCTGCGCCAGATCAGCTTGATCCCGCAGGGGGCTATGAACTCGCTCAACCCGGTGATGCGGGTGCGCGACCAGATTATCGACGGCATCCGCGACCATTCCGAGGACGTTAGCTTATCTACTAACCAGTCGGCGCTGAATCAGCGTGTGAATGAGGTGCTGGCGGCCGTAGACCTTGGTCGTGATGTGGCCAATATGTTTCCACACGAGCTGAGCGGTGGGATGAAGCAGCGCGTGTGCGTGGCCATTGCCATCACGCTGCAACCCAAAGTGATCATCGCCGACGAGCCCACCAGCGCGCTGGACGTGGTTGTGCAGCGCCAGGTTATGGAGACGATCAAGCGCTTGCAGGAATCCATGGGTATCTCTATCATCCTTATCGGGCACGATATGGGGCTCATGGCCCAATCGGTGGAGCGCCTGGTGGTGATGTATGCAGGGCGAGCAGCCGAGATAGCTAGCATCCAGGATACCTTTAGCCGGCCGCTGCATCCCTACACCCAGTTGCTCATCAGCAGCTTGCCCACATTGAGGGAAAAAGGCGTCTTCCGAGGAATTCCCGGGATCACCCCTTCGCTGCTCAACGCGCCGGAGGAGTGCCTTTTCCGACCTCGGTGCCCGCAGGCCTCTGACAGGTGCGCAGGACCGGCCCCGGAGCTTGTCCAGGTCGAGGCCGGCCACTGGGTGGCGTGCCATAGGATCGGGGGGTAGCCATGACAGCTTTGCTAGAGCTTCGTAACGTTACCAAGGTCTATACAGGTGGTTTCATCAAGAAACGTATGACGGTTGCTTTGGACAATGTGTCCTTGGCCATCGGTGAAGGCAAACCCAGAATCACGGCGATTGCCGGCGAGAGCGGCAGCGGCAAGACCACCATGGGGATGCTACTTCTAGGCTTTCTGGAGCCCACGCGCGGACAGGTGCTCTACAATGGCAAGGATCTGTGGCAATCGTCCAAGGAGGAGTGGCGCGTCTTTCGTCGTGAGGTGCAAGCGGTCTTTCAGGACCCCTTTGAGGTGTACAATCCATTCTACAAGGTAGACCACGTCATTTCGGTACCCATCAGCAAATTCGGCGTAGGTCAGTCAGCCGAAGAGCAGCGCACCATGGTGGAGAAGGCGCTAACAGACGTGGGGCTGCGCCCCGACGAAACATTGGGGCGTTACCCTCACCAGCTAAGCGGTGGGCAACGCCAGCGGATCACTGTAGCACGCGCCGTACTCCTGAACCCCAAGATGCTGGTGGCTGACGAGCCCGTCTCGATGGTGGATGCCTCTCTCCGCGCCACCATCCTGCAGAGTCTGCGTCAGATGAACCGCGAGATGGGCGTTTCCATTCTGTATATCACGCATGATCTGGCAACGGCTTACCATATCAGCGATGATATCGTGGTGTTTTACCAGGGGTCCGTGGCCGAGGCAGGGACTGTGGACCAGGTCATTCTCAAGCCGCGTCACCCTTACACGCACTTGCTGGTGAATTCCATCCCCTGGCCCGATCCCAACCGGCGTTGGGGTGAGGAGGCAGTCGAATTCCGGGGCGAAGCGGCGCGTAAGGTCGCCCAGGGGTGCAAATTCGCCAACCGTTGCTCGCGAGTGATGGATACGTGCCGCCAGGTGGCGCCGCCGCTCTTCCAAACGGAGGATCAGCGCGCTGTGGCGTGCTACCTGTACAGCGACTCGCCCGAACTGCCGGGAGGCAATTTAAGCCTTATCTTGGGGAAGGAGTCTCAGGCATCCGAGAGCTAACGGCTACTGGCGCACGTCGCCAGCGGGGTAGCCGCTCGGCGTACTAGTACGTTGCGGAAGGAATCAGGATTCAGCCCTCTTGCCAGGTGCAAGAGGGCTGATCTGTTTCCTATGACCCATCACCATGTCTGGCCTGTAAGATGCTCCGCACCAGCAAGGCCCCCACCAGATCCAGGTGTACCCACAGCTCTGGGCCTCGCTCACCGCGGAGGATGCGCCCGATGGAGGCCGCCAGCTCGGCCAGGTCCTCTGTAGCCTCCAGGTTTCTCAGCACCTCGACGTTCTCACTGCGCAACGCGTCAAGACTATGAGCCGCGGCCACATCCTCAATGAACGGTCCCCAATTGGCCAATGTCTGCTCGGCCTCCGCGGAAGAGGCGTAGCTGTCGACGGCGCTGGTGCTCCAGCGGGCTACGCCCTCATCATCGCCTTCCTCAGCAGCGATCTCCCTCAGCAAAGCGTACGCCTTCCAGGGCTTGGCCGTAACTCCCAAGCCCTCGGCTGCTTCGCGTGCTGCCCCGGCATGGGTTTTGGCCTCTTGCAGCCGGCCTTGGCTCAACGCGACCTCGGCAAGGGACATTTCCCCAGCCAGTCGATCGCCGCCCATGCCTTTTTCCGACGCCAACTGGACGAGACGCTTATACCACGCTACAGCGTCTACCATGCGTCCGGCCTCCTCAGTTAGGCTGCCGAGGCGTGTCAGAAGTCGAGCCTGAAGTGACGGGTTCTCCGCTTTCTCTGCCAGTTCCTGTGCCTTTTGCAGGCAGTGCTCCGCATGAGCTGCATCGCCCGCCCGCCAGGCGCAGGTGCCGACCTGATCCCAGGCGGTCGCCTCCCCCATCGCGTCATCGGCCATCCTGCAGTGGATAATCGCCGCCCCCGAGTGTGTCGTCGCTTCCACACAGTCTCCCCGCGCGATAAGAACTGCGCCCAGCCTATTGCACATCGCACCAAGGTCTCGCGGCTCGCCCAGCTCCGTCGCCAGCGCCAGACCTTCGCGGTACGCATTTTCGGCCAGATCCAGACGGTCGGTCGCCATCTGAGTCTCGCCCAGATCGCGATAGACAGCAACCAGTTCACGCAACGTAGCCTCGCCTCTGTCGATGCTATTCAGCGCGCTGATGGCGCTACCATAGGCAGAGATTGCCGCGTCAAGGTCCTGGATCGCACGTAGCCCACACCCCAGACGGTGCAAAGCTATTCCATGGTCAAGGGTAACTTGGTCTCTGCCATAGTCGAGTGCACCCTCGGCTGCCATGCGCGCCACCAGGCCCTCAAGCACAGCGACGGCCTCAGAGATGTGTCCCTGAGCCAGAAGTGTTTCGCCCTGTTTGGTCAGCGCACGCACACCGCCCCGCCCGAGCGGAGAGGCCTCACTCGTAGCTTCGCGCAGAGTCTGCTGCACACGCCGATGGGTCGCCTCGCGCTCGTACGCTAGCCCCAACATCGCCAGGATCTGATCAAGCGCGTCTGCATGGTCTGAGGCAACGTCCAAATCGTCGCTCTCCAGGAGCAGAGACAAGGCTCGGCGCATATTGGGCAACTCGTAGCGCGCCAGAGTCCTGACTTCGGTGGGCGCACGTTGTTCGTTCTTGATAGCCCAGTTGGCCAAGGTCACATAGCCGCTGCGATACAACCTGTTAAGGGTCTGGCGCCGCTCACTTGCAAGCCGGTTGCCCATGCGGCGTCTAAGACTGGGCGAGCAACATACCAGCGACTCGTCCATGCCGGGCAAAGGGTCCTCCCGCATCAGGGAGTAAGAGATCAGTCGCTTCCTGGCTACCCGCCACATCTCCTCCGTAAGACCGCAAATGCTTATAGCCATGGACCCCAGGAATGGTCCAGCAAAGCAGCCGAGGCTATTAAGCGCCCTGTCGAAATCACCGTCCAGAGTCTTCAGCGTAGTCTCCAGGGTCACCTCAAACCGGTCACTGGCCAGGTCAGGCGCCTGCCGTGCAGGCCCCGAATCTTGAACCGTGCAGGCAGGCTCGGACGCTTGGGGCATCCCTTGGGTCTCGCGCATCTTCTCTCTAACATCCTCAAGATTTGCCACGACCTGAGCAGGAGTGCGGCCCTTGAGGAGTGCTGGCAGGATGCACAACGCCAGGGGATTCCCTCCCGCGACATTCACCACCATGCGAGCTTCATCGCGTACCCAGGAAGGCCCTTCAGAGTCGGCTTGGTCGCGCTTGCTCAGTAGAAGATCGAGGGCATCGTGCTCAGCCATGCCGCCCAACTCAACGAGCCTTGCCCCTCCCGCCTCGCCATAGAGCGGATTGGGCAGTATCGGCCCCTCTGTAACCACACACAGCCGGCTGGCCCCCGAGCGAGCGAGCCGGGCGCCCAACTGAAGCAGTGTACATAACGATTGGGCATCAAGAGCCCATTCGTGGCCGGGTAATAGGGATTGCATTCCATCCCAGATCACCAGCGTTGGCACTGCCACAAGAGTTTGGCCTATGGCGCGCTCGCTATCCTCACCCAGGACGAAACCGCCGCCCAGGAGGCGCTGCCCTAGATCTTGGAGCGCCAAGTCGGCGTATCCTCCTCCACTGAAGTCGCTATAGACGACCTGGGCAAACCGACCTGTACGCACGAGCCAACGCGCTGCGTGAGCCAGCAACGTCGTCTTGCCTATTGCCTCAGGGCCGTGTAACAGCACCAAGCCATTGCCTTGGTCAGCGCGCAGTGCACGCTCCAGCGCCGCAAGTTCTTGCGCACGGCCGAAAAAGGCCTCAGTCGGTCGGGGGGGCAAGCTTCCGATCTCATAGGGAGCAGTGATCTGCCGCCAGCCAGAAGCAAAGGAGCGCCCTGGTTCTGAGGCCGAACCGGCCGTTGGCGTGAGCAGGGCGGGACTTTTAGTGCTCTTCGCAGAAGACCTCACCCGCGAGGCCCTCCGCGACGGCTTTGGGGCGTCGTCCTCACAGCCTTCAGAAAAGAGCGTGACAGCCTGAAGTTCGTCGCGTGTGGGGACAAGCTTGTGTTTTCCCAAGCCCAACCGCGCATCGTCGACCGCCTTGACAAGAGACCGGCCAGCCAGCAATGCTGCAAAAAGCGCTCTCATTCCCCGGCCCACCTGCTCAGGCGACAGCGTCTCACTGAGGTCTACTACAGGCTGCGCGCTGGCCATCGCCAGGCCCTCTGCCCAGGACAACGAGCCTCCTACTGTCCCCAACACCACCACACGCGGACTAGGCCCTCGCAAAGCCTCACCCAGTTTCGACAGATCGCACAGTACCAGAGCCCCACTGTCCGACTCAAAACACAACCCGCGTTCTGTCCCGGCATCCACCGCTGCCACATCCAGGTACAGCGCGCCTACTGCGGGGCGGCTCTGGTCACGCAATCGAGCAGCCAAGGCTTCGACGGTGGGCGGCCACAGCCATTCGGTGAGCATCCGGTCATCAAGGCTCTCCAGAGCATCACACACAGCCTCAAGTTTGGCGCGCGATGGCATAACGTGGCGGGCCACGGGGCGCGGCGCCACGAGCAGCGCACAGAGCGGTACTGTACAGATAGCCATGTGTTCCATCCTCGTTCTATTCTTCATCGCCAAGGCGCAAGGCCTGGAAAGCCTCGCGACGAGTGGCGCGGATCAGCACGGTTGCTTCCGCAATCACAAGCACCGCCAGATAAGCCAGTACGATCCACTGGATCTGTGCCCAGGCAATCTCCGAGCGGAACGGCGGTACCTGGATAGTCGGGTCCTCTGTAAACTGGAAATAACGGGCAAAGAGCTACGACGTGGCGATGCCCGCGACGGCCCCACCCAAGACACCATAGAGAATGACGATCAGGTACTCGACACTGAGACTGGCCAGCACCTGGTTCAGGCCAAGCCCAATAGCGCGAAGAATTGTGAACCGACGCACGCGGCTGACCAGTGAGGCGAAGGTGTAGATCAGCAGCCCGAGCCATGCCAGCAGTGAGCCCGCCAGGAATCCCACGGTCAGGTTACCAAAGATACCCACGCGTTCCAGCCGCTGCTGGTCTTCCTGGATCAGCGTCCGGCTGTCCACGACATCGACAGGATAGACCCTCGCAACAGCCATCAGCGCGTCCACGAGCGCTTGTTGGTCCGTATTGGGCGCGGTACGTAGCCAGATGTTGTGGAGCTGAGCCCCTCCCGCATTGTCGAAAATGTAGTCGAGATTAGCCACCACCACAGATGACGTGTCTTCATACATGGTGGGGAAATGGTTAAAGGTGCCCGCAATAACAAAGGGAACGCGTATGATCCCCTCTTCCAGCACGACATCCAGATTCATCGTATCACCAATGGCCAGCCCATACAGATCCAGCAACTCGGGCGTGACCAGCAGGCTCTCACGCTGCTCTCCCAGGTGATTGAGCAGCGCGCCCAATGGCTCTTCAGCATAGTCATCACGCCAGTAGGCAACCCGGGGAAAGTCAAAGCGATCGATCGCCAACAGGCGTAAGCGACGAGATGCGCCAATCAGGGGAATAGCCGTCCAATTACCCACTCGTGTGGCATCTGTGACTTGGTCGGGCAGCATCCGGCGATACTCTGTGGCAGGCAGAAGCCAGCTATCTTGGCCCAGTCCCGCATTGGGCCCATCCTGGATGACCCCCTGCGTGAAACTAAAGTCCGAACCCGCCCGATACTGCAGGCGCTCAACAAGCCATGTATCCGCGCTACGGGCGATAGACGCTTCGAACGCGCCAAGGCACAGGCACAACGTGAGCAGAAACAAGGGCGCCGTATAGGTGCCGCTCTCGCGAGCCAGGTTCCTCAAACCAAGGTAGAGCGATGTGCTCGGGACAAGGCCGCCGATTAGATCGGGGATACGCATAAGGATGGGAAAGAGCTGCGCCGACAGCAGCCCCACCGTCACAATGAACAGGGCCGGGGCAATGAAAAGAAGTGGATCGCTGATGCCCCCATCTTCCGTCTTCCAGTTGATCAGCCCGAAGGTGCCCCGCACATTCACCTGATTGTATGCATAGATCGTGGCCGCAATGAGCACTATGTCGAGCATGAGAAACAGGGCCTGCCCCGTGCGCCGCGACCTTGCCCGCCCTTGCCCATAGCTTACGATGGTCTGGCTCGTGGCTTTCAGCGTGGGAATCAGGCGGGCCAATAGGGATATCGCCAAAGCGATCACCACTGATCGCCAGTCCAGAGCCTGCACAGCGAGGGGCAGCGATTCGCTGCGGTCAAACGATAGGAAAGCAGAGTTGAGCCCCATCACATGGGCCAGAAACAGGCCGGCCAGGATGCCGAGAGGTACGCCAACAGCAACCTGAATGAGCGATTCCAGCGTGCTGACAAGGAGCACTTGGCCTCTGCTGGCGCCACGGCTCATGAACACTGCCGTCTCGTTCAGTTGATAGCGTACTACGATGGCCGATATAGTGGCCACGAAAAAGAGCAGCAGAGCAATCATCGGTATGTTAAAGCCGAATAGGAGCCGCTTTAGAACCCGCGTCCTCATCTGCACGTCCTTCAGTGGCTCCACAGGCGTGCGGTCGACCCGGGTACTCGGCACCATGCTTTCGGCCTTGAGCTGGGCAATCTCCACGCCCTTGGTGTAGCGGTCCACTTGGTCAAAACGGAGGCGCCCCTCGTCGAGGACAAAGTACCAGAAGGTGAAATCTACCTGTTGCGGCATATAGGGGGCGATGAACTGGGAGAAAGCGCCCACGGAGGTCAGGAATTCCTCTGCCATGAGGTCATGTGGATCGCGATACCAGAAGCTACTGTTCGGGTCCACGGCATTCCAGGTGCCTGCAACACGGAACCTCAGGGGCACTTCGGGGTGCACAGCATTGTAGTTGAACAGCTCGAATTCTTCCCCGGTTTTGACGCCAAGCTTCTCTAGCAATTCCGGGCGCGCCCACAGAAGCAGTTCATCACTCGTATCAGCATCGGAGAACGGCCGTCCCTCGATGATCTCGATCTGCGGCTCGACGTCGGGCACGCAGTTGACCCGCACTTGTCGCAGGTCCCGATCCTTATAGCGTGGATCATCGGGTAGCGCACGCATGATCAAGCCGTGGCTGCCAATCTGCGTATAGGACCGGTCGACAGGGAGGCCGACCTCCTGAATCGTCAACGCTCTGAGCCAGGCGCCCGTGTCGAGCACTTGCTGCATGGTCATCGTCTCGGGCGCCGAGGGGACGCGATAGTAGCGCAACGCCACCGCAGGGTTAGCATTGCCGAAAGCATAGCGCGCCAGTTCTTGCTGCAGAATCCTAAACCCCACCGAATCGGTGAACACAGGGATACTGGTGATGAGACCCACCGTAAGGATGATGCCGACGAGCGAAAGTAAGGCAAGTATCCAACGGCTGCGCATGCGCTTGAGTGCCAGGACCAGAAAAGAGAGGTACGCCATGGGGCCTGAGCAGACCATCCTTATAGTTGTGGAAGCGACGAGAGCCTATTGTACTCCCAAGCCCAAGTTGACGCCAAACGGCCCTGCCAGGCCTACGGTGGCAAAACGAGGCTATTCAGTGAGGAAAACGTGCAGCCATCGGCATGCGCCACCCCATGCCAAATGCCTTGCTGGTGACGCGCAGCCCGGGCGCCGCTTGGTAGCGCTTGTATTCGTTGCGGTCGACTGCGCGCATCACCCACCGCACCGTCGTCTCGTCATAGCCTTGCGCCACGATCTCGGCCACCGAGCATCCATCTTCCACATAGCAGTGCAGAATCGCGTCGAGAATTGGATACGGGGGTAGTGTATCTTGATCGGTCTGATTAGGCTTGAGCTCAGCCGAAGGTGCTTTGTCAAAACAAGCCTGTGGAATAATCTCCCGGTCGCGATTCACATAGCGCGACACCTCGTAGACCATGGTCTTGGGCACGTCCGAGATGACCGCCAGGCCACCGCTCATGTCCCCGTAGAGCGTGCAATAACCCACAGCGAGCTCGCTCTTGTTACCGGTGGTGAGCACCATGTGGCCGAACTTGTTGGACGTAGCCATCAGGATATTGCCGCGAATCCTGGCCTGGATATTCTCCTCCGTCACGTTCGGCGCCGTTCCGGCAAAATGATCCTTCAAGGAGGCCAGGTAGGACTCGAAGACATCGGTGATCGGAATGATGCGAAACTCGATCCCCAGGTTCTCCGCCAGTTGGCGAGCATCGTCGATGCTTCCCCTTGACGAGTATGGGGAGGGCATGGAGATGCCCAATACATTCTCCGGGCCCAGGGCCTGCACCGCCAAAGCACATACGAGCGAGGAATCGATGCCGCCCGACAGGCCAATCACCGCCCGCGAAAACCCGCACTTGGTCATATAGTCATGCGTTCCCAGGACGAGTGCACGATACACGGTACTGGTCTCATCCTCCGGCTCATAATCACCAGCGCGGCCCTGCACAGCGGTATCCACCGTCACGACTTGCTCGCGAAACGAGGGCAAGACCGCCATGGGTTGTCCCTGGGCGTCCACGGCAAGGCTGCGCCCGTCAAAGACCAACTCATCATTCCCCCCCACCTGGTTCACATAGACAAAGGGCGCGCGATGCTGCCGCGCATGTTCACTGACCATGCGATAGCGCAGTTTTTCCTTGCCCACGCTGAATGGAGACGAGGAGATATTCACAAACAATGTGGCTCCCTGCGCCGCGAGAAGAGCCACCGGATCCAAGTCATAGGGCGGACGTCGTGTCCAGAGCGACGAATCAGTCCAGGCATCCTCGCAGATGTGTAGGCCCAGCTGCTCACCCTTGAACGGAATCACATGGACATCGGATACCGCGTCAAAGTAGCGACCCTCATCAAACACGTCATAGGTCGGCAGCAGGGCCTTGGCTGCCGTGGCCACGTGCTCGCCGCGATACAGCAGGATGGCGGCATTGTACAGCCCCTTGCCATTGCGTGCTCCCGTCGGCACAGGCGCGCCCAAGATGATGCCTGTGTCCGGATACCGCGCCGAGACCGTCTTGAGCTCTTCGATGGCGCGCTGTACACCCGCTATGAACCAATCACGCTCCAACAGATCCTTGGGAGGGTACCCGGAAAGGTAGAGCTCCGGAAACACGATCAGATCGGGCCGATCAACAGCGCATTGCTCGCACACGCGGGCCACGCGGTCTCGGTTGCCAGCAATATCTCCTACGATAGGGTTTACTTGGGCGATGGTCACACGCATACTGTCACCTTTTCCATATCAGCTTTCGTATCCTGCCAAGACGGTGCGATAGGCGCTCACGGCGCACGCATCATAGCCAACCAGAATCACCTTTTCCAGCGTTTCGTCGTGATGCAAGAAGGCCAGCACCTCACGGACAGCCACTCGTGCCGCCTGGTCCAAGGGATAACCGTAGATTCCCGTGCTGATGGCTGGGAAAGCGATGCTCTTGAGGTCATGCTCCACAGCCAGGGACAGGCTGTTACGATAGCAATTGGCCAGGAGCGCCTCCTCGCCATGACTGCCCCCTCGCCACACCGGGCCAACGGTATGGATCACATAGCGCGCTGGCAATCGATAGGCTTTGCTGATCTTGGCGTAGCCCGTGGGGCATCCGCCGAGAGTGCGGCATTCCTCCAGAAGCTGTGGACCTGCTGCACGATGGATGGCCCCATCCACACCCCCGCCACCGAGGAGCGAGGTATTGGCCGCATTAACGATCGCGTCCACCCGCAACGTGGTGATGTCGCCCTGCACAACCTCCAGACGCGTATCCATGTTTCCTCCTATCCTCGAGGCGCCACAGCAGCCGTACCACACCCAGGTTTGGTGCTACCTTTGCTTCCGTCAAGGGCTCTAGCAAGTTCCTCAGCATCCCGCGCCGACAGAGACAGGATCACCAGCGGCAGGCGCGCCATGCTGCGATCATAGTGTACCGGCTCGCCCTTTTCGTCCACAGCCACGCCTCCTAACGACTCTAGCAAAGCGGCAGCCATCGCGGTATCGTGGCCATGGAATTGGCGCATCAGCGCTGCCCCCACCCTGCCCTCGGCGACGCGAACCAACTCGTGTACGGAGGCGCTCTCCGTGGGTACGATCTTCCATCCGATAGCGCTCAGGGCAGCGGCGTCCGATTCCTGCATCCTCTTGATCCTGGCCACTGTTCGAGGCGGAACAATGGGGCTCAGTGGGCGCAGCGGCGCCCACAAGCCCTGAGACAAGAAGGCTCCCACACCTGGCAGCCCCACGTACAACCTGCCATCGGCAGGGAAATGGATCATCCCGCAGACCATGCGCCCCGATTCCTGGTCTAGCAAACCCAGCATATGCGCGTACAAGCGCCCCCCGCGTAGGTACTCGTCGGTGCCATCTAGGGGATCGACCACCAGCACATAGCGGTGATGGGACGAAAAGAGCCGAAGGATGTCCGGCGAGAGAGCGGCCAGTTCTTCACTGTAGACAGCAAGCCCGGGAGTCACCTCATGTGCCTGCAGGAGCAGAATATCCTGGCACACTCGGTCGACAGCCGTGACGGCTGTGCTCATTTGGTGCGCCGAGTCAGGTGCTTTGTTCTCAGCTCCCACTTGGCCCTGCAGCGCGATGGCCAGACGCCCACATTGGTAAAGAGCTACGCGCATGCCCGCGCAGAACCTCCATAGGTCCATATTGGGTCAGCCCTCCCGTGACCGCAGCACAGCCTCACAACGACGCAGCATAGTTTCCAGACTAGGCGTAGCTCGCTCCCGGTAGATGAGCTTCTCTCTGATCTCCTCGCCCGACATCCAGGCCAGCCCCTGTGGCTCGCCATCGGGGAGCAGGGTTACAGCGCCGTCATAGAATGAAAGGAACATCTGCACGTGCTCGCGTTCGAGCTGGGTCTTGCCTCCCTGCCCGGGATAGACATGGTATTCGCGCGTGTGCCCCAGATCCAACGTAAGAGCAGTCTCGGGATCCTGAGTCGCATCTTCTCCGCCAGAGAGCCCCGCTGGGAGGAACCATGCACGCAGACCCAGTTCCTCCCGTAATTCCCGCTCATATGCCACAGCGTACGGCTCGGGAGCCCCTGCGACGCAGTCGACGTGCCCGCCACAGGAGATGTCCCACAGATTGGGGCACACATCCTTGTCCGGGCGACGCCACTGCACCAGCCAGAGTCGCTGCCTAGGGCTGAATACCATACCCCACACCGTGCGGTGGGGCAGCGCATGCTCAGTGATCGTGTGCACATCGGTGCAACGAAGGAAAAGATCATCATCGGTGACCACTGGACGAAAGACGCCCATCATGCTCCTTGTCAGCAACCCGATCTAGCCCCCAGGCCGCCCCCGAACGCCGGCGAGTCTTCTGTGCCTTACCAGTTCGTGAAGCTGCCGTCACGCCGCTTGAAGCGGGGGGCCTCCCAGAACTTGAAATCTTGCCTCTTGGCCAGCTCCTCGTCTAGATCGACGCCCAGCCCCGGTGTCTCGGGAACGCGGAAGCGAACGCCTTCTAGATGATGCCGCACCGGGAAGAGATCGAGGTCCGGATCACGACCCGGCCTGCGCCCGGTAAACACTTCCATCCAGGCCCAATTGGGTACTGCCGCCCCCAGGTGAATCAGCGCCGCGGCATTGATCGGCCCCAGTGGGTTATGGGGCATCAGGTCCACATAGTGGGCCTCGCTCCAGGCCGCCACCTTGATCGCCTCGGTAAAGCCGCCGATATTGCAGATGTCGACTCGGTTATACTGGATGATGTCGCGCTCCAGGTAAGGCAGCGCCTGCCACTTGCTGGACCACTCCTCGCCGATGGCAAAGGGGATCTCGGTCAGCTTGCGCAGCGCCTCGTAGGCCTCGGGGCACTCGTCGCGGATGGGCTCTTCGATCCAATCCAGGGTGCCCTTGGGCAGGCGCTGGCAGAAGGAGGCCGCCTCGGCCACACCCAGGCGATGGTGATAGTCGATGCCCAGCACCGGACCGTTACCCACTGCCTCGCGCAGAGCAATGAGCATCGTGGCCGTAGCGGGGATCGATTCGCGCGGCTCAAAGATGTTCGGGTCGTCCTGCGACAGGACTGGGAAGGTGCGAATGCACTGCCAGCCGGCGTCGTAGGATGCCTTGACGTTTTCGATCAACTCCTCCTTGGTACGGCCGCCGGCGGTCGCAAAGGTGGGCACCCAGTCGCGATGCTTGCCGCCCAGGAGCTGGTAGACCGGCA
>CAYQDH010000090.1:0-14310 GCA_964416075.1 uncultured Anaerolineales bacterium
CTGGCTTTGTGCCATACCACACCATGTGGATACGCTGTTGTGCATCGGTCATCGCGGCAGGCATCGTCCCGGGGACGCCCAGTACCTCGATTCGCACACTATCCTGATCAGTCAGAGACATCCGCGCATGATAAAGCGCGGCCGAGGGTCGCCCATCGTCCGACCAAAAGATGTCCAACGCTTCAGGGATGGCCTGGGCGATAGCATACCCCGCCACAGCGGCAGCGGCTGGCGCCACCTGGCGGGGCGGCGACAGCAGATTCCCTAGTGCATCGATGCGTGCATGATAAAGTGTGGAATCCAGGCCCGTCTCATAGTCCAACCAGAACAGATGGATACCCCCTGCGCCATCGCACCAAAGCTTGGGCTGAGAAGGTTGGCGTACAGGTATCTCTAGCCGATGGCTGGGACTGGACACGGATCTGTCCCGTAGGTCGATCCGAGCGAAGCGCAATTGCGTTGGCCCGGCTTCCTCGCCAACCCAGACCATGATGGTAGTCTCTGTGAAAGGGTCCCAGGCCAGGGCGGGACGGTTGTTGATAGTCGCAGTGCCCAACACGAGGCCCCTGCTCCAATCCGGTCCTGCAAAGTCGGTCTTGTCCGCTTCCATCGCGCAGCTCGCCAACCCCAGCAGGAGCAAGAGGCACAATGCTCCGCGGAGCGGACCTGTTCGCGATGTGGCCCTGCTTGACATGCTCTCGCTCCCGATGATCTCGATTGCAGTGAGACCCATCATATCCCACTTGTCACCATAATTCAATTCGAGCTATGCCGTGGCGGGTTCGGCGCATGACAGCGGCTGCTCATTGCGCTACAATGCTGCCCGTAGCGCGGGTCGTTGATTCCGAGCCACATCTACAACACCATCCACTGGAAGGAGGTCGCCGTAATGCGTGTTCGAATCTTGGGGCGTGGGGTCTCTGCGCTGACCGCCCCGGCGAGCCTATTGGGGCAGAACCTGGAAATCACTCTCGATACCGCCGTCGGCCTACTGGCGGACCGTTTGGATAATCCCAAGTTCAGGGGGCCCGCTCATCCCCTGACCGGGATCGCCCAGGGTTGGCAGCCTGCACAGAGCAATAATGTGGGTGGCATCCGCTTCGACCTGACACACAACATGAGCCTTTCGGGCGAAGAGTCGCAACTGATCCACAACTACTGCGGGCGCCAGGGAATGGGCATCCTGCAGACGGGGAGGTGGGTGCGACAGGGCGAGCGCCTGGATCTGACCTTGTGGGCCAGGGCGCAGCATCATCCGGTGACACTGCGCGTGGGCCTGCGCCCTCTGCAATCGAGAGCTGCCTACTACGACGAGGCCACGATTGAGGTGACGGCGACGTATTGGAAGCCCTATCAAGCCTCGCTCACAGCGCCACGCGATGACCAGGAAGCCGTTTTCTTTTGCTACCTGGAGGGTGAAGGCATGGTCTGGCTAGACCAGATTCACTTGCGCCCCGCTGGTTCCAGCTCGCTGCGCCAGGATCTGCTCGACCAGGTGCGGACGCTGGATATCCCTGTGCTGCGCTTTCCCGGAGGTTGTGTCTCTACGAACTACCACTGGCAGCATGGAACAGGGCCTACGCACCTGCGCCCCTCTCTGGCTGACCCGGTCTTCAAATGGACCATGGAATACGATTTCGGCACAGACGAGTACCTTGCTCTGTGCCAGGAATTTGGCATCCAGCCCCAGATCACGGTCAACATCGGAAGTGGGACGCCGGATGAAGCGGGTGAATGGGCTGCCTACTGCGCCAACTGGTATCGCCAGAGGAGCCTTTCATTGCCCATCATGTACTGGCAGATGGGCAATGAGCACTATGGGGCGTGGGAGTTGGGCAACATGTCGGGTGATCTGTATGCCGAGGCTCTGCACGAGTATGTTCCCGCCATACACCGCAACTATCCTAACGCCCGTATCATCGCCTTGGGCCCGGAAACGGGCGAGATCTTGCCCGAACAGCGCTTGCCCTGGCGATTGCCAGTCCTACACAAGGCGGGCGATCTGATCGATGTGCTCGCTCTCCAGATTTACGCCTCGGGTTGGAACGAAGACAAGACGGCGCAGTATGAGAGCGTGCTCCGGCAGACCGAGGGCGTAACCGGCATCTTGCGCAAGGCTCTCGACGATTGCACGGCAGCGGGAAAAGGCACGCACGTCGCTGTCACCGAGTGGAATTTGTGGCACAACGCGGCGCACTATGACGACAGGGGTTTCCTGGAGCCTTATGATGTCGAGCACGCCCTCTATGTGGCGTCGATGCTGCATCGTTTCGTGGGGCTGGCCCCGGGGCTGGAGTTGGCCAATTTCTACCATCTGGTCAATCCGATGGGGGTATTCATCAGCCGGGGGCCGCAGGTGCAGGAGACGGTACTGGCCGATATCTTTAGGCTCTACCGTCCGGCCTTCCCCGGCATGATCGTCCCTCTGGCCGTAGACGCACCGAGTTTGGTCGAGGGGATACCTGCCATCGATGCGGTGTGCCTCGAAAACGCGCAGGGCACCTGGCTCTTGGTGGCCAACCGCAGTCAGCGCGAGGAGTGCGAGCTCCAACTAGAGGCTCTGCCGTCGCTGAGGGACGGTACCATGTTAGTGGGCACGGGCCTGCACGGAGGCTTTGTGTCCGGGATCGTGCAGGCGGGCCGGCCCGCAACTCTGCCGCCGCTTTCGGTGGCTCGTTTGCGACTTGAAGCATCGTAGAGCAAGCAATAGCTACGCGCTTTCTCTGCGCGGCTTGGACATCGCCGCCTAGGTATTGAAAGGAAGAAGGTGCAGCATGGGCCAGATCGTACGAGTCCGCATGCCCAAATCGCCTAGCGCGATAGTGGAAAATATCGCTTCCGTCCTGCAACGACAGATCGAGACACGCACCGCGCTGCCCGTGCTTCTCTTGGAGGATGGACCGTCCGACGTCGAGTTGGATATCCGGTCGGGGGCCGGCGCTGAGGCTTTCGAGATCATGGGGTCCCCAGGGGGCGAAGTGAAGATCGTTGGCCATGACGAGCGTGGGCTGCTCTTCGGCGTGGGCAAGTTCCTGCGTACCTCTGTCTGCGAGGATGGCCGCTTCGCGCCTGGCCTGTGGCGCGGCATTTCGGCGCCGCAGAAACCGGTGCGAGGTATGTATTTCGCCACGCATTTTCACAACTACTACCATGAGGCGCCCATCGAAGAGATCGCGCGGTATGTTGAGGAGCTTGGGTTGTGGGGCCTCAATGTGATCAGCGTGTGGTTCGATATGCATCACTATCGCGGAATCGACGACCCCCAGGCGCAAGCCATGATCGCGCGGCTCAAGGCGATTCTCCGGGCGGCCAAAGCCTTGGGGCTTGGCGCGAGCCTGACGCTGCTGGCCAATGAAGGGTATGCGGACAGCCCCGAGTCGCTGCGCGCCGACTGGACGGCCGGCCACGATGGCTACCACCACCCGCCCGGCGGACACTATCATGTGGAGCTTTGCCCCAGCAAGCCGGGAGCTACGGAATTGCTTCTTCGCTGGGTCGATGAGAAATTCGCGACATTCTCGGATGTGGATCTGGACTATTTGTGGATATGGCCCTACGATCAGGGAGGGTGCACCTGCTCCCAGTGCAAGCCGTGGGGCATCAATGGTTTCTTGCGCATGGCAAAGCCGATTTCCCGGCGCTTTAAGCAGGCTTTTCCTAGGGGCCGGGTGATCCTGTCTAGCTGGTACTTTGACCACTTTACGGATGGCGAGTGGGAAGGGCTGGATCGCGCCTTCCGTGTGCGCCCCGATTGGGTCGATTACTTGCTCGCGGATGACTATGGCGATCGTTTCCCGTCCTACCCCCTGGAACATGGGGTACCCGGGGACCTGCCCATGGTTGGCTTTCCGGAGATCAGCATGTATTCTGCGTCGCCATGGGGCGGGTTTGGCGCCAACCCGTTCCCCGACCATCTGCAGGCGCTGTGGCAGAGCGCCGGGCATGCCCTGGCAGGCGGCTTTCCCTACTCTGAAGGGATCTACGAGGATATCAACAAGGCTATCTGCGCCCAGTTCTACTGGCAACAGGACAAGCCAGCCTGGGACACGGTGCGTGAGTATATCGCTTTCGAGTACGGGGCCCACGTGGTGGAGCCTATCACACGTGCTGTTGGTATCCTGGAGCGGAACTTGCCACGGCGTCGGCAGGATGGCAGTAACGACGAGGCGCGCTTTGCCTTGTCCGGCTCCGTGGGTGCGGATGAAGCCTGGTCGCTTGTGCAGGAAGCCGATCACCGGATGACGCCGCAGGCTGCCGTGGCCTGGCGCTGGCGTGTGCTATACCTTCGCGCTCTCATCGATTATGAGCTCGTGCATCATGATGGCGCCATATCGGGGCGTTGCGAAGAAGCCATGTATGAGCTAACGGCTATCTTTCATGCTCAACAGGCTGCCTATACGGTGGCCCCACCCACGCGGGAGTCGCTGCGGGCAGACCGCCAAGCCTGACGACGCGCTCGAGTAATCGTCGAGGCATCTGTCTCGTTCGCAAGGCTTGCTTGCCCTCGATTGTTCAGGTATACTGCGGTCACGGCCCGCGAGGGAATCGAATTAACATAAAAGAGAGGCTGAAACACCATGGCAGGCAAGATCCGTGTCACTGTGTGGAACGAGTATCGCCACGAAAAAACACACGAAGCTGTGGCCAAGATGTACCCCGAGGGGATCCACGGCCAAATCCGCAAGTTCTTGGGGGCTAATGCCGATATCGAAGTCAGGACGGCTACCCTCGATGAGCCCGAGCACGGCCTCACGGACGGGGTGTTGGCCAACACGGACGTGCTCATCTGGTGGGGGCACATGGCTCATGGGGACGTCAAGGACGAGATCGTCGATCGTGTGCAGCAGCGTATCCTGAATGGAATGGGCCTCATCGTGCTTCATTCGGGGCACTTTTCCAAGATTTTCAAGCGAATGATGGGCACCAACTGCAGCCTCAAGTGGCGCGAGATCGCCGAGCGCGAACGGCTGTGGGTCGTCGATCCGGGTCATCCCATTGCCCAGGGCCTGGGGGAATACTTTGAGATTCCCCATGTCGAGATGTACGGGGAATTGTTCAGCATACCCGCGCCCGACGAACTGGTGTTCATCAGTTGGTTCCAGGGTGGCGAGGTTTTTCGTAGTGGGTGTTGCTGGCACCGGGGCAAGGGCAAGGTGTTCTACTTCCGTCCCGGCCACGAAACGCTGCCCATCTATTACCAGGCAGAGGTACAGAAGGTCATCACCAATGCTGTCCGCTGGGCGGCGCCGGTCGCTGGACCCTACACCGACCTGAGCCAGGCCCCGAACATCAAGGTGCCCCTTGAAAAGGTAACGATCGAGGAATAGGCCGGCGCTGCGCCTTTGGCCATCTCTTCAAGTGAAAGGAGAGCCTCAGTTGGCTCTCCTTTTGCTTGTCTCTGTGGCAGGGTTGGCAGGCCGAGCATCGGCGCGCCCGCCCGAGGGCCGCTAAAGGTAAATGCGCATCACCGTCACAGAGGCGGGTGGGAAGGTGTAGCTCCAGCGCTCCCCGTCGATCCGTACCGCCCGAGTCTCGGGTACCAGGGCATCGGGCCGCTCAAAGGTGTTATGGGCGTGCAGATCCTCCGACACCAGGGTAGTCACGGAGGCTGTGCTGGCCACGCCACCGCGCAACTGCACACTGGCCTCGACGGGTTGGCTGGCGTGCGGGTTCACGACGCTAAGCGTCAGGACGCCATCTTTGATCGACGCTGACCCGTTCAGGCCAAAGATCCGCTGCTCTTTCCCATCACTGGCGAAGGCTATATCGTCGGCCTCGAAAGAGGCTCGCACGCTCGTGCCGCCCTGGTGCGACTGGTACATATCGTATACATGGTAGGTTGGTGTGGTGAGCATGCGCGGCCCGTCGGTGAGGATCATGGCCTGCAGCACGTTGATCGTCTGGGCGATGTTACCCATGATGATCTTGTCGGCCTGCCTGTTAAAGATGTCCAGGGTAGCTGCGGCAACCAGAGCATCGCGCAGCGTGTTCTGCTGCCAGAGGTGGCGGGGATGGTGCCCCGGTGTGGGCGGGTGCCAGGTGCCCCATTCGTCACAGATCAACCCGATCTTGCGCTGGGGGTCAAAGCCATCCATGATGGCTCGCTGTTGCAAGAGCAGTGGCTCCATCTCCAGGCTGCGTCGGATGAGCTGGTACCATTGCGTCTCGTCATACTCGGTGGCTGTGCCCGCGGTGCCGCAATAATAGTGGGCCGAGAAACCGTGCACTCGCGGGTATTTCCCCAGCTTGCTGAAAAAGCGCTGCGTCCATTCGACATTGTTACCCGAAGGTCCACAAGCGATCAGGAAGAGCGGAGCGCCGCCAAAATCGCGCAAGAACGTAGCAAAGCGTTTGTACTCCGTGGCATAGTCCTCTGGGCAAAAGCTGCCGCCACAGCCCCAGTTTTCATTACCCACGCTCCAATAACGAACATCCAGGGGTTCGGGAGAACCATTGGCCGCGCGCTGCTGCGCCAAAGTGCTATCCCCGGCAAAGTTGCAGTACTCGACCCAATCGCGCAGTTCGCGAGGGCTACCGCTCCCCACATTGCCGCAAAAGTAGGGGGTCGTCCCGACCAGCCGACAAAATTGAACGAACTCGTGCGTGCCAAAGGCGTTGCTCTCGATCGCTTCCCCCCACCAGATATTGACACGGCGGGGGCGGCTCTCGCGCGGGCCTACGCCATCGGCCCAATGATAATCATCAGCAAAGCAGCCGCCGGGCCAACGGATGATGGGTGGGCGGATCTTTTTCATGGCCTCTACCACGTCCGTGCGGATCCCCCCTACGTTGGGGATCGTAGAGTTCTCTCCCACCCAGATCCCCTCATAGATACAGCTTCCCAAGTGCTCGGCAAAGTGACCGTAGATATTCGGGTTGATGGTGGCGATCGGTTCGTCGAGTGATACGCTGATGCGTGACATGGCGCTCCTTTCTGTGCTGGCATGCGAAAAGGCGGGGCCTTCGCCCCGCCCCAGTTTACAGACTGTCGACCATCGGGATGACCACGGGTCGCCGCTTCGTCTCCCCATAGAATAGGTTCTCCAGGCGACGCTTGATGTGGCGTTCCATCTCTTCCAGGTCGCCCGCCGGATGGCCAAGCTTTTCCACCGTCTCC
Organism: uncultured Anaerolineales bacterium; assembly: GCA_964416075.1. Taxonomy (GTDB): domain Bacteria; phylum Chloroflexota; class Anaerolineae; order UBA1429; family UBA1429; genus CAYQDH01. The sequence continues at coordinate 7,118 of CAYQDH010000090.1, forward strand.
AGGATAGCCAGTTCCGCCTGCTGCATCAGCGCCAGCGACTCGGGAACATAGACAAAGCCCTGCGAGATAATCTCCGGCTTCTCGGTCACGTGGCCGGTTTGGGCCTCGATAGACACGCGAGCGATGACAAATCCGTCCTGCGAGAGGGCCAAGCGGTCGCGCAGGATGCTATGGCCCACGTCACCCACCAGCGAGCCATCGACAAACACCGTCTCTAGTTCCAGACGCTCGCCCAGGCGGGCGCCGCTATGGTCCAATTCGAGCGACATGCCGTTGTCCATGACAAAGACGTCCTCGGCAGAGAACCCCAGCTCGTAGGCCAGCTGGGCATGCTGCTTCAGCATGCGATAGGCCCCGTGCATGGGCACAAAGTAGAGCGGCCGAAGCAGGTTGAGCATCAGCTTGAGCTCCTCCTGCGCCGCATGCCCCGACACATGCAAGCCCGCCCCTTCGCCATAGACCACCTGGGCCCCTTGGCGGAACAGGTTGTCGACGTTACGGTGAATCTGCGTCTCGTTGCCAGGTATCGCCTTGGACGAATAGACCACCGTGTCCCCTCGCCGAATGCTGATCTGCCGGAATTTCCCTGTTGCCATACGGGCCAACACGGCGTTCGGCTCGCCCTGGGAGCCTGTCGCCAATACACAGACCTCTCGATCGGGCAGGTCGTTGATCTCGTTCAGCGATACTCGGGTGTGAGCGGGCATGTCGACATAGCCCAGCTTCTCGGCGATGGCAACGCTCTCCTCCATGCTGCGCCCGGCAATGGCCACGCGACGGCCAAACTGCGCCGCCGTCTTGATCACCAACTGGATGCGCGAGATGAGCGACGCAAACGTAGCCACGATAATGCGCCCCTCGGCGCGAGAGAACACGCGTTGGAAGGTGTCCACCAACTGACTCTCCGACGCCGTGTATCCCGGCGATTCGGCGTTCGTGCTATCCGATAGCAGCACCATAACGCCCTCATTGGCCAGACGCGCCAGGACCGAGAGGTCCGTGGTCTTGGACTCCAGAGGGGTGTGGTCGATCTTGAAATCGCCCGTGTGTACAACCAGGCCCAGCGGCGTGCGGATCGCCAGCCCCACCGCATCGGGGATCGAGTGGTTGACGTGGAACGGCGTCACCCGAAACGGCCCGATCGCGATCTCTTGCCCGGGCAGCACGGTGTGCACCTGCGTTTGCCCCAAGAGCCCTTGCGCCCGTAGCTTTTCCTCCACGAGACCCCGCGTGAGGGGGGTGGCGTAGAGGGGCGCTGAGATTTGCTTCAACAGATAAGGCAAGCCCCCCACATGATCCTCGTGGCCGTGGGTCAGTACGATGCCCCGCACCTTGTCGCGGTGCTCCACCAGGTAGGACCAGTCAGGAATAACCAGGTCGACGCCAAGCATGTCGTCCTCGGGAAACATCAACCCCGCGTCAACCACCAGGACATCATCGCCGTATTCGAGTACGGTACAGTTTTTGCCAATTTCTCCGAATCCCCCGAGGGGGATGATCTTTAACTTTTTCGTCATTTCAGTGTCTTAATATATCTCCTCGGAGCGCCGCGTTTGGGCAAAAGAAAAAGCCGCCCCTGTAAGCCCTGGGCGGCCGAAGAAACAACAAGATGATCGATTCCGTGCATCTACTCGCTTCAATTCTCGACAAACCCGACGCTGCCATGTAATAACACAAATTCCACTCTATTGTAGTCCCTTCGGATTGCACTGTCAAATCGGCGAGTTTGGCCATCGTGGCAATCCCGTCATTCCGAGCGAAGCGAGGAATCTCCGTTTACTACCCGAGAGGCCCCCCGTTCGCACTGTTCTTGACTGCGTGCACTGTTCGAGGCCTTGGCAAGTTGGGTCCAAGCTAAGTCCAAGTACGGCGATCCTTTGGATTGCCCTGACCCACACATCCTCGCCAGGAGGATTGTGGTCGCCGTCTAGTACGACTATACTCTGTCGACTTCTTGCCGCCACAAGGTCTTCGAGGCGCACTGGCCCGTCATATGGGAGGATGGTTGATCAACACATATCGTAGCCCTGACTGGAACACCTATCGCATGGACTATTATCAGCCCCATCGTATCCTGGAACCTCTGGATCGCGAGGTCGCGATCGTGGGCGAGGTGCTCAAGATGCTGCAGCAGGCGGATATCCTGCCGCGCGCTCACTATGATGAGTCCAAGTTCTTGGCGCATCGACAGGCGGTGCGCGAGCTCTTTGACATTCCCTGGACTGCTATCACACCTCGTATGCAGCGCTTACTCTACGCCATCAATGCCATCGTGCAGCCACAGAATATGATCGCCGCCGGTGTGTTCTGCGGTAACACCTTTATCTCCAACGCGGGCGCCGCGGTCGGGCCGGGCGCCTGCTATGCCGCAACGCAGCTCATCGGGGTAGAGATCGTGCCACAGGAGGCGGAGCGCGCGGAGCGCAATGCGCGGCGCATCGATCCAACCGGCGTAGCCAGGGTGGTGGCGGCCGATGCCGTTGATGTCGTCTCTCAATTCGAGGATCCCATTCACCTGCTGTATCTGGACGCCGATGGCACCGATAGCCGGGGAAAAGGAGTATACCTGGATATCCTTGAGGCCGGCTATGAGCGTATGCCGCCGGGGGCTGTGGTGCTGGCGCACAACAGCGCCAACAATGCGACACGCCTAGCCCACTATCTGAGTTTTGTCCGGGACTCTAACTATTTCCGGAGCAGCGTGAACGTCATTTTCGACATCGAGGGGCTCGAAGTCTCGGTCAAGTGAGTGGATATAGACGCCAAGCCTCAACCGACTTGCCGCCATTGTCGATGGCCAGTCCGCTAGGCGATCCACACCGTCTTGATATTTACAAACTCCTGGATACCATGCTGCGACAACTCCCGCCCCACGCCCGAACCCTTGATGCCGCCAAAGGGGATGCGAGGGTCGCTCTTGACCAAGCCGTTGATGAACACCATGCCGCACTCCAGGCCCTCGACGAAGCGCTGCTGCTCAGCGGCGTCGCGCGTCCACACGCTGGCGCCCAACCCAAAAGCGCTGTCGTTGGCCAACGCGATGGCCTCGTCCACATCCGCCACCCTAAAGAGGGGAGCGACTGGGCCGAAGGTCTCCTCCCTAAACGCTGGGCTGTCTATGGGCACGTCCGTGAGCACGGTGGGCGCATAGTAATTCCCCGGCCCACCCATCGGGTGACCTCCCAGGAGCACACGCGCCCCCGCGGCGATGGTCTCCTGGACCTGGCGGTGCAGCTCGTCGCGGATCGATGCGGTGGCCATAGGACCCACCTCCGTCTGCCGATCCAGCGGATCACCCACGCGCAGCGCAGCCATCCGCCGGACGAAAGCGCCCTGAAAATCGTCGAATACCTTCTGATGGATGATAAAGCGTTTGCCGGCGATGCACGATTGGCCGCCATTCTGCAAGCGCGCCTCTACCGCGATACGCACGGCATCCATCATATCGGCGCTGGGCATGACGATATAGGGGTCACTGCCGCCCAGCTCGAGCACTACTTTTTTGATCTGGCCGCCCGCGGCGGCGCCTACGCTGGCTCCGGCGCCCGTGCTCCCGGTGAGGGTTACCGCGCGAACGCGAGGATCCTCGATCAGCCTCTGCGTGCGATCGGAACCGATCAGCAGAGCCTGAAAGACGCCCGGGGGCAGCCCCGCACGGCGCACGATATCCTCCGTCGCCAGAGCAGACTGGGGAACGTTCGAGGCGTGCTTCAGCAGCACCACATTGCCCGCCATGAGGGCAGGCGCAGCCGCGCGAAAGACCTGCCAGAAGGGAAAATTCCAGGGCATGATGGCCAGAACCACGCCCAGTGGCTCATAGCGTACATACGTTCGACTCGCCTCGGTGGAAGCGGGCTGGTCGCGGAGGAGCGCCTCTGCATTCTGGCTAAAGTATCGGCAGCCAAAGGCGCACTTTTTCACCTCGGCGATGCCCTGGGTGATCGGCTTGCCCATCTCCAGGCTCATCGTCTCCCCCCAGGTAGCTGCCTCCTGCTCCAGGATCTGGGCGCACCGTTTTAGGATCGCTCCCCGCTCGGCATACGTGGTTCTGCGCCAAGATGTAAAGGCCTTTGCCGCCACAGCCACTTTGCTATCCAGGTCCTGGTCGCTCAACGCCTCATATTGACGCAACAAAACGCCGTTAGCCGGATTGATCGACGCGATAGCCATCTGACACCTCCCAACCGTCGATAGGCTGCCCACACCAGAGGGGCAGCGCCTGGAGATACGTACCGTGTCTGCAGACACACGTAGCAGTTCCGGGCCCACCTATGGCGAGCCCATGGCGCACGCCTAGGGACGTGCCGGCGCGCCGCCATAGATGCGCGAGAGGATCTCGGCTCGCTCCTCGGATGTGGCCCACCGTGGCTGGGCATAATCCTCCAGAACGCCAGTCAGGATCGCCGCGCTCAAACTACGACCGTCATAGATGGTGTGCCGCACATAGAGCTCGGTTCTCGTCTCCCAGCTCCACATCTGGTCGAAAAAGAGGTTGCCCAGTCCATATACGATCATCCCCGGGCCGCCGGCATCGGCCGTGCCGTAAGGCTCCATCGCCTGGGGCACGTGGCTCTGCACCCCTGTGACGATATCGGCCCCTGCGGCGCGTAACTCCCGGAACTCTTCCACTTGCCTGTCCGTGGGATTGGGCTGGTAAGTCTCATAATACTGTAATTCCACGGCCACGATATCGACCTTCTGGCTCAACTCACCGACCAGGGCCAGCATCTGCTCCTTGTGATTGTAGTAGTAGCAGGCTCCTGGCTGCGTGTCCGTGGCCCACGCGAACTCTGGATCGAACGCCAGCGCCGCCACAAAGGCAAACGTGTTGCCGTTATGTTCCCACATCAGGGGAGCGCACGCCTCATCGACATTCAGGCCGCTGCCGTAGATAGGAATCTTGTTGTTGCGGTAGAATTGTATCGATTCCCGGGCGCCGTCGCGCCCAAAATCGTTCACGTGGTTGCCGCTCAAGCCCACGATATCCGTGCCGATGGCCTCCAGCGCGGCCCAGTAGGTATAGTCGCTGCACATGGTCAAGTTGTTCGGCGTAGCGTTGACCTTGCAGCCCTCGATAAAGGGGACCTCATTGCTCACATGGGTAATATCCGCCGCCTTGAGCGTATCTCCGATGATCTCCGCAGGGTAGGTGTATCCCTTTTGCTCCATCTTGAGGGCGGTCATGCGTGTCATGGCTGTCACACCGGTCATAATCAGCGTGGTGAGCTTGCTCGGGTCGCGGTTAGTGGCTGGCGCAAAAGCCTCTTGCAGGTCATCCCTCAAGGCAGCCGCCTCGGGGCCGTCAGACGTCAACGCCACTGACAACGGATAGGTGGCGGGGTCCAACTGGTTGCTCAGAATGTCGCTGCCGTCGACACTGAGCACCTTTGCTCGCGGGTCGAGCTGGTCAAAAGGCAATACGCCAACCGCACCCTCTTCGGCCTCCATCGCGGCCAGGAGATCCTGATCCCCCAGCGTAGAGCCGGAGAAAGGCCCCAGGATGGGTGCCAGGTCGTCCGCCACAGCCTGGGATGCATAGATTACCCCCTCACCCTTGCCCTGCCAGCGGGCCTGCAACTCGGCCAGTGAAATATCGTCGCCGACCGTGGCGAAAGGCGCCACCACCGCGTAAAAGCGTTGTGCTAGGGGGCTGATCGCCTTGGCAGCGGGGGGAACCAGCGCGATGGTAACATCGGCCTCGCTCCCCGCTTCCCCTAGGCGCAGTGGGCGCCCGTTCAGGCTACCTTTGACCGTGATCATCGACTTCAGTAAGTCGACATAATGACTGGGCAACCCTTGGGCGGGCGCGATCACTACGGGCCGGGGGGTTGGCGTCGGGAGCGGCGTGCTGGTCGGCAGCGGTGTGGATGTGGGCGACGGCGTGCTGGTTGGCAGCACTGGCGATGGAGTGGATGGCGGGCTGCTTTCTGTCGCCGCTTGGACTGGCTCTGTGCTCGTCGTGACCCCTTGCTGAGCGCAGCCGCTCAACACCAAGGTTAGCAGCAAAGAACACAGGACCAGGTGGGTGAGCGTTTTCGAGTGCTGGGAGTTCATCGATGCCTCCTCAATGGATCTGCCATCGGGCGCGTCAGGTGGGTGTGGGGTGTTGTGACGCATGTGCCCGAACGCGGCACAGTGTACCACCTCGCGCCCGCCGCGCCAAGTCCAATGCACTTGGCTCCAGCCTCGTCTTGGGCTAAACTGGGTGTGCGCCGGCGCGCGATGCCGCCATAGCCTATCGCCTCGGTAAGGGAGGACCAATACATGGGCCGACCGAACATCCTGCTGATCATGTCCGATCAGATGAAAGCCACGGCCAGCCATCTCTATGGCAACACCTTCTGCCAGACTCCGAGCCTGGCTACGCTCGCCCAGGAGGGGGTGCTCTTTCAATACGCTTTCACCCCTCATCCTTTGTGCGTGCCTGCCCGGGTCTCTCTCTGGACGGGCCAATATCCCCATTCCCACGGCGCTCGGCGGAACGAGACTCTCATGCCGCCCGATGCGCAGCACGCCTTCAAGATCTGGCACGATGAGGGCTATCGCCTGGGCCTGATCGGTAAGAACCATTGCTTCGCCGAACCGGCTGACCTGGCGCTCTTTGATGTGTGGTGCGAGATCAGCCATACCGGTATCCCTCGCAACGCCACGAACAGGGGCATGGAGTGGTCACGCCCGCTCGAGGCCATCGCCAGAGCGCACGGCGTGCGCCGCGAAATGCCGGCCATCAGTCCTCGTTTCTCTTATGCGGTCACCGATTTCCCGCTGCAGGATTATTCGACCGCTCTGATCGCCAGGCAAACGGAGCTCTACCTGGAGCAGCATGCCTCGGGCGCGTGCGGGAATGCTCCCTTTGCCCTGTGGGTCTCCTTTCCCGATCCTCACGAGCCTTACGAGGCGCCTCGCCGTTATTGGGAGATGTTTCCGCCCCAGCGCATCCAATTGCCGCCCTGGCGTGAGGAAGAGTTCGCCCAAGCCCCAGAGCGGAACCGCGTGCTGTACCAGATGCTGGGCATGGAGGAGGATCGCTTGGCGGATATCCATGGTATGCTGGCGGCCTACTATGGCGCCGTGCGCTTTCTCGACGATGGGGTAGGCCGGATCATGACTGCGCTGGATCGCCTGGGACTGCGCGAGAATACCATCGTCGTCTTTTGCTCGGACCACGGCGATTTCTCGGGAGAACACGGCAT
>CAYQDH010000091.1:0-14299 GCA_964416075.1 uncultured Anaerolineales bacterium
CGGGGAACGCAGCAAGTGCCGATATCGGCTAGAGTTGTGAAGGGAGCACTGGACCATCGCTCCGATGTTGGCAGCTTGGGATGAGCGTGTCCAACCAAGCATCTCCATTGAGGATTTTGACACATCTGACCACGACAGATATGATGCTTGGGTTGCCCATCCTATCCGCGATGAGAGCGCAACCGTGGTGTCACCTGGCGTCTTGAGCACCAATGCAGGGACCGGAAGAGGGGTAGATTCGCCGTGCCCAAGAGCGCAGCTCGAGGCAAAATATGGCTGGTCTGGGTGGTCATCACCCTGGTCTGTGGGGGCGCTTATCTGAGGTGGAAGGCGCACACACCCAGCTTCCTGATGAGCAGCTCCACAGCTCGCGCTGGGTTGGTGGCCTCGCCCTCGACGACCGTGACCGCCGAGCCAAGCGTAACCCCCTTGCCGAGTCTCACGTTTACGCCATGGCCATCAGCTACTGTGACGCCTTCGCCGCAACCTAGCGAAACGGCTACACCCAGCCCCACGACAACATTCACTCTGACGGCCACCCCCACGGTGACCGCCACCCCCTCACCCACCCCTTGGCCCTTACCCACACCTGATGGTACGCTGCGCGTGCTGAAGGTGCCCATCCTAATGTATCATTACCTCTCGCTAGCCCCTCTCGACGCGGATGCGGTGCGGCAGGACCTTTCTGTCTCACCGGAGCGTTTTGAGGAGCAACTACAGTATCTTCGCGCAGAAGGTTATGAATCCATCACCTTGTATGACCTGCTATTGGCCACGCAAACGGGTGCTCCTTTGCCGCTTAAGCCCGTTGTGCTAACCTTCGATGATGGCTACCGAGACAACTATACCAATGCTTTTCCTCTACTGCAACGCTATGGCTACACAGCCGCCTTTTTCCTGAACGTAGCCTTTATCGATAACGAGCACCCCGACTATCTGACCTGGGATCATGTAGCGGAGATGGCTGTGGCAGGGATGGATATGGAGGCGCATGGCTACACGCATCCCAACCTGCGCGACAGCGATATGGATACCCTCGTCTTCCAGATCCTGCGTCCCAAGGAAGCTATCGAGGCGCGCACCCACGAGACGGTGCGATTTTTCTGCTACCCCTCCGGCCAGTATGATGAGCGAGTCATCCGCGTGCTGCATTCAGCGAACTATTGGGGCGCTTTGACGCTGGTCTCGGGTGTGGAACAGCGCTCGGACAGTCCCTTCGAGTGGCAGCGTATTCGGGTACGCGGTGATTACGATGTGCAGGACCTAAGCAGGATCCTCGCGGTTTACATGGACAGTGAGGGACAGTAGTGAATTATGACGCCCTCACGATGGCGGCCATCGCCGACGAATTGCGAGCCCTGTTGCTGGGCGGGCGTGTGCAGCACATTGTGCAGCCCTCGGCGCTGTCCATAGGCCTGGAGTTATACGCGGGGCGACGTTATCCTCTGTTCTTGAGCGCTGAAACCTCTTCGGCAGGTGTGCTGCTGACTGACGCCAAATTGCGCAGAGGGGTGGAGACGCCATCGCCCTTGCGGCTACTGCTGGCCAAGTATGTGAACGGAGCCCGATTGACGGGCATCTTCCAGCCCCCTTTGGAGCGCGTGTTGCGCCTGACTTTCGAAGGGGAATACGGGCCGGTCGATCTCGTCTGCGAGATCATGGGCCGTTACAGCAACATCATCTTGCTGGATTCCAGCGGCGTGATCGTCGACTCGGTCAAGCGCATACCCTCCTCCATCAATCGCTATCGCACGGTTCTGCCCAAGCAGGCCTACGTACCGCCCCCCGCACAGAACAAGCTGGATCCCCGCCTGCTGACGGTGACCGATCTCCGCCAGGCTCTGGGAAAGCAAGCGGATGCCCCGCTGTGGCAGCAACTGGTGAACTCGGTATCGGCCATCAGCCCGCTGTTGGCGCGGGAGATCGTACACCGCGCGTTTAGGGCCACGCCGCCGGCGGCGTCGCTATCGCAGGATGACTGTGCGTCGCTACTTGGGGCGGTGGAGGCCCTCTTTGCCCTGGCGCATACGCATGCCTGGACGCCCTGCCTCGCCTATGAAGGAAAAGAGAATGCGAGGCATATCATCGCCTATGCACCGTATGATGCCACCCACCTGCCCGACCGTGAGCCGATGCCCAGCATCAACGAGGCCATCTCTCACTGGATCGTGGCGAGAGATAACTATGATCCGTACCGCACTGTTCGCACACGGTTGCATGGGCTCGTCGCCGAACAGAAGGAGCGCCAACAAGCCCGCCTCGCTTCATTGCGACGCTCGCTGGCGCCAGAACAAGAGATCGAGGAGATCAAGGCGCGCGCCAACGCCATCTTGGCCATGGCCTGGAGCATCTCGCCCGGACAGCGCGAATTGGTAGTCGACCCCACCGAGGTTGGCATCCTAGACCATCCAGTGGGTGAAAAACTGGTGATTCCTCTCGATGTGCGATTGACGCCAGCACAGAATGCCCAGGAGTTGTTCCAGAGTTATCACAAGCTGAAAGCGGCCTCCGCGGGAGCTCCGCAGCGCATTGCCCAGAGTGAGCTCGAGCTAGCTTATTTGGAGCAACTGGATGCCGACATCAACCTAGCAGAAGATCGCCCTCAATTGGACGAGGTAGAGAGAATGATGCGCGAGGCGGGTTATCTGTCGCTGGCGCAAGCGCGACATTCGGCGCCCCGGAGCCAGCCCCTGCGTCATCATGCTTCCGATGGGAGTCTCATCTTGGTGGGGCGGAACAGCGAGCAGAACGAGCATGTGACTTTCGAGATGGGCGGGCCGGACGATATGTGGTTACACGTTCACGGAATGCCTGGCGCCCATGTCATCGTCAAGAATGGCGGCCAGCCGCTGGATGAGCAGATACTGCTGCTGGCCGCTCGTCTGGCAGCCTACTATTCGGCGGCGCGCCAGGGGAGCCATGTACAGGTGGACTATACGGCGCGCCGCCATGTGCGGCATATCAAAGGAGCCAGGCCCGGGATGGTTACCTACAGCCACGAGCGCACCGTAATCGTCGATCCGCAAGATGCGGAAGATGAGGATGAAGCATGATGCACACTGAAGACGGGCGAGATCACGATGACCGTGGAGGGTAGGGTCCCGCGCCCACACCTGCGGCTGACGACCGAGGCCTTTGAAGGATTGGTGGCTCAGGCGTTGGATGACCTGCCCGACTGGGTTCGCGAACGGATGGACAACCTGGCGATTACCGTTGAGCCATGGCCCACTCGCGAACAGCGCCACAAAACGGGCACAACACGCGGTACCCTTCTCCTGGGCTTGTATGAAGGTGTCCCTCTCACACAACGCGGCCGGGGCTACAACCTTGTAGCGCCCGACCGCATCACACTTTTCCAGGGGCCGTTGGAATTATTGGCCGATAGCCCCGCCACATTGGTGCGGATCATCCGCCACACCGTGATCCACGAAATCGCCCATTACCTAGGCTTCTCCGAGAAGGAGATCCGAGGCCTGGGATATTAGGATCGAGACCTCCAGCAACCTATGGTGAGCCTGCGAGAAACACGTCTCACTGTTTCTTGTTCTCCACCTTGACCTTGAAAGGTTCGGTCTTTGTGGTGTTTCCTGCGGCGTCCGTAGCGATCACATAGATACTGTGAGTGCCTATCACTGGTATCTGGCTACCGCTCCACATCCAGCGTACCACATAGGGGGCCACGGTGCTATAGCCGAGGGGTTGATCATCGATGAAAACCTCGACCTTGTCCATGTCGATGTTATCGCGCGCTTCCACTTGGATGCTCAGCCACTCATCTTCGCCCACGCGGTAGATTTGCTCAGGCGCCGGGGCAACAACCTCAACCTTGGGCGGCGTGTTATCGACCATGACCGGGGTATCGTATTGCTGCACGCCACCGCCCACTGCGACGTTGAGCCGCAAGGTATAAAGGCCGTTCAATGCGGTGGTATCCCAGGTCTCCAGAACATTATTGTCCACTTGGTTGCCATGCTCTGGCCCAATGGGCGCCCAGGCCTGGGGAGACATGCCTTCGCCATACTGCATCCAGTATTTTTCCATGCCGCCCGGCCGGGCGCTGCCGATGATCATGGCTATGCCACGTACAGGCTGCAGGGCTCGAGGGCTGCTGATGGCAACTTCCATGCTGGCCAGGTTCGGCCCGTGAACGTCGCAGTAATCCGCTGGTGGCTGAGGTATCTCTTTCCCCCGCACCCAGTCCTCGGCATCGGAAGGATAGATCTCGAAAACCTGTTCGGCCACTTGCTCGGGTGGGCAATAGGCCGTTGCCAGTTTGCCAGATTCCTGGCAGACACGATAAGCCGCGTGGATATCGTCCGAGGCCGTGGGCACGGTACCCTCGATAAAGACCTCTTGGCGGGTGGAAGGCGAGTATTGCGTTGGCAGTTTGCCGGAAACACGGTCGATGACAGCGGTTTTCAGGCCAGGCGGGCGCACAAAAGCTTCAACGGGCAGATCCTCGTGCAAGTACTCCATGATGCCGTTCCAGATGGGCGCGGCGGTGCGTGAGCCGGGCGCGTTCTTCATCTCCGTGTAATCGGTGTTGCCTACCCAGACACCCACCACATATTGAGGTGTATAGCCCATGGTCCAGGTATCATGAAAATTGTTCGTAGAGCCCGTCTTGGCCGCTGCGGGTCGGTTATCGAGCAACAGGGCGCTATTGGGCCCGAGTTCGGGCGTTCGAGCCTCATTATCGGACAGTATGTCTGTGATCAAGAAAGCGACTTCCGGACTGATCACCTTCTGTTTCTGTGGTTCCTTGTACTCTTGCAGGACGTTGCCTTTTGCATCGGTGACCTTGAGGATGAGCACGGGATCGAGCTGCCGAAAACCTGGTTGGAAACGTTCTGGGGGGACCGGGTCGCCGAGCATATAGCCGCCATTGGCAAACACGCCATAGCCGACTATATGGTCGATGAGCTTGATCTCCTTGCCCCCCAGAGCCAGGGACAAACCATAATTTGCTTCAGTGAGGGTATTGATGCCCATCGATCGCGCTGTAGCGACGACCTTGTCCAGGCCCACCTGTTGAGCCATGGCCACGGCAGGGATGTTCAGAGAACAAGCCAGGGCCTGGCGCAGAAGCACGGGGCCATGATAGGTGCGCGTATAGTTCTCGGGAACATAGGGGGGCATGTTGTCTTCTGTGGTGAAGCTAGTGCGGACATCCATGACCATTGTGGCTGGCGTGTAACCCTGGGCAAAAGCCGTTGCATAGACATATGGTTTGAACGAGGATCCGGGCTGGCGTGGTGCCAGGGCAACGTTGACCTCACCATCGATCGTCTCGTCAAAATAGTCGGCGCTTCCGACCATGGCAATGATCTCGCCTGTCTTGGCATTCATCACCACTGAAGCCGAATTGTGCGCATTGTACTTTTCGCGGATGGCTGCGATGCCATCTCGGACGATCTCCTCGGCCTTTTGCTGGATCTCCAGATCGACAGCTGAAATGACTTGCAATCCTCCCCCATACACTGCGTCGGTGCCGTAACGCTCTTCGAGCAATTGGCGCACGTAGAGGACGTAATGTGGGGCGACGATGTCGAAACTGGGGGGAGCGGCCACGATCCGCTCCTTCTTGGCCGCTAGTGCTTCTTCGGCAGTGATATAGCCCTGCAAATACATCTGGTCGAGGACGATTTCCTGGCGCTTTTTGGCGTCCTCGGGGTGATCGATAGGGTTCATCGCCGGTCGCTGGCCCAAGGGGACGATCATGGCTGCTTCAGCGAGCGTCAAATCCTGCACAGGCTTGTGGAAATAGGTCTGTGCCGCTGCCTCTACCCCATAGGCAAAGTGGCCATAGAAAATGGTATTGAGATACCACTCGAGGATCTTGTCGCGGCCTTCGATGCCCGGGTAGCGGCGAGTGAGCTCGTAGGCAAGGACCATCTCCTTGACCTTGCGTTCGTAGCTGCGCTCCATGCGCTCCTCGGGGGACATGATCACGTTGCGGATTAGTTGCTGGGAGATGGAACTCCCGCCACCGGCATCCTCGCCGCTGATCTCGCCCCAGACAGCACGAGCCACACCCTCGACATTGATGCCCACCGGATTGGTGTAAAAGGTCTTGTCTTCCATGGCGATGGTGGCGTTGCGCAGATGTGCGGGGATCTGCGCCAGAGGCACCTCTGTGCGTCGTCCTCCCTCGTTCGGAATGATCTCTAGAAGGAGGTGTTCGCCCGTGCGGTCATAGATGCGGGTAGTCTCAAAGGTCTCCACGCTGCGGCGGCCGATTTCCTCGGCCGACGGCAGCTCGCTCACAAGTGAGGCATAGACACCGGCTGCGACCACGATGCCCAAAAGTGAGAACGCAACACCGGAAAAGAGGAGGGTTATCAGCCCGATCATAGCAAAGCGGAGGGCGATGAGCCCTCCACCTTGCTTGCGATGTCGCCTCCGACGTCGAATCAGAGTGACATCCATGATCCCTACTCCTCAGCGTCCTCGCTCAGGTCGCCGAATACGTCATCTTCGGGCTCGATATCATCATCGCCGCCCTCTTCTTCGATATCGAGTCCATCATCGATGACTTCTTCCTCCTCAACCAGGAGATCTTCTTCGAGTTCTTCTTCGATATCGGCCTTGTCGGCAATCAGGTCCTCGTCTATCTCACCGAGGAGCTCTGCGTCGTATTCGTCCAACATGAGCTCAGGTATCTTTTTGAACGATTCTCTCGCTTCATCAACCAGATCTTTATGGGTTTTGAACCCGGTGCCGGCAGGTATAAGCTTGCCGATGAGCACACTCTCTTTGAGGCCGCGGAGCGGGTCGATCTTGCCCTCGATGGCCGCGCTGGCCAATACGCTGATCGTGTGTTGGAATGCTGCCGCCGACAAAAAGCTTTCGGTGTTCAACGCTGCCTTGGTGATACCCAACAGAACGGGCTCGGCCAAAGCTGGCTCGCCGCCTTGTGCTGTGATTTCCTGGTTCATAGCCTCAAAGTCAAAGCGGTCGACCAACTGTCCGGGCAACAGGTCGCTATCGCCGCTTGCTGTGACGCGTACGTGCCGCAACATGCGCCGGATAATGACCTCGATATGCTTGTCGTTGATACCCACACCCTGGGAACGGTACACCTTTTGGATCTCGGCCACGAGATATTCACGTACGGCCTCAACGCCAAGGATGGACAGGATCTCGTGAGGGTTTTTGGAGCCCTCGGTGATCATGTCGCCCGGCCTGATGACCTGGCCGTCGCTCACGTTCAGACGAGCGGTGACCGGGATCTCGTATTCACGCTCTTCGCGCTCCTCGTGAACTATCACCACTTGGCCATCTTCGAGACTTACGCGACCCTCTACCTTGGCCACGATGTCGTTCGTGTCATCAGCATGGGCCAGGATCTGACCGCCGATGACCGGGTCGCCATCGAGAACCGCGACGGTATAGCCGTCCGGTATCGGGTGAGGGATACGCTGGATGTCGCTCTTTTCGATCTTGGCCCAACGCTGGTCTCCTTCGGATCGCACTGTGACGCGCCCATCCAGATCGGAGATGATGGCCTGACCCTTGGGTATCCGCGCCTCAAAAAGCTCCTGTACGCGCGGCAGGCCTTGGGTGATGTCGCTTGCGCCTGCCACACCGCCGGTATGGAAGGTGCGCAAGGTCAGCTGCGTACCTGGTTCGCCGATCGACTGCGCTGCAATGATGCCCACAGCCTCCCCGATGCGAATCTCGCCGCCACGCCCCAAGTCCCGTCCGTAGCAGTGCACACACAGGCCGTAGCGCAAAGAGCAGTTGAGCGGAGAACGCATAAAGACGCGATCGATATGCGCATCATCGATAGCTTGCGCTATGGCTTCGGTCACGAGCATATTGCCCTCGACCAGCACTTCCCCAGTCTTGGGATGGACAACCGACGCCGCGGTGTAACGACCGATGATACGCTCGGCGAGGGTCTGGCCAGACTCCCGAGCGCCGGCAGTAGTGGCCCAGATACCTTGTGTCGTTCCGCAATCCTCTGTGTTGATAATGATGTCCTGCGCCACATCCACCAGACGCCGAGTCAGGTAACCCGCATCAGCGGTACGCAAGGCGGTATCTGCCAGACCCTTGCGCGCGCCATGGGTCGAGATAAAGTACTCCAAGGCGGTTAGGCCTTCGCGAAAGTTGGAGCGAATGGGCAGGGCGATGATACGACCGGATGGGTCGGCCATCAGACCGCGCATACCGGCCAACTGCCGGATGGGCTGGATACCACCTTTGGTGGCGCCGGAGCCAACCATGATCCCGAGGGGGCCGTAGGGATCCAGGTCACGCTGTACGGCCGTGGTCACTTCCTCGGTGGCTTCGGTCCAGAGCTCTACCGTTTTTACATAACGCTCATTCTCCGTGATCAAGCCACGGCGATACTGGCGCTCAACCTCAGCGACACGGGTATTGACATCATCCAAGATGCGATGCTTTTCAGCAGGCACGTGGATGTCGTCGATAGCGATGGTGATACCCGAGCGCATGGCATATTGAAAGCCAACTTCTTTGATCGCGTCGACCAGCTCGGCCGTGCCTTCAAGACCTAGCCTATGATAGCCCTCGGCCACAAGCTTTTTCAGGGCACCCTTATCGAGGACCCGGTTGACAAAACGAAGCTCAGCGGGCAAAGCGGCATTGAATAGCACTCGCCCAACTGTCGTGTCGATCATCTCGGGTTTGGCGCCATCGCGCTGGAAATAGAACTTGACCTTGGCGTGGAGTTCCACCTTCTTAAGGTCATAGGCCATCTCAACTTCATCAAAGGACGAGAAAACCTTGTCCTCACCCTTTGCGCCAGGGCGTTCCATCGTCAGGTAGTAGCACCCCAGGACCATGTCCTTCGAAGGACCCACCTCTGGCTCACCGTTTGCCGGTCGCAGCAGGTTGCGGCTGGAGAGCATCAACTCGCGCGCTTCCCGCACCGCAGCTTCGGAAAGGGGCACGTGGACGGCCATCTGGTCCCCGTCAAAGTCAGCATTAAAGGCCGAGCATACTAGAGGATGAATCTGGATGGCGCTTCCTTCAGCGAGCACGGGCTCGAACGCCTGAATGCCCAGGCGGTGCAGAGTCGGTGCACGGTTTAGCAGCACCGGTCGGGTCTTGATTACCTCTTCCAGCACTTCCCATACCTCGGGTACCTCGCGCTCTATGAGACGCTTGGCCCCCTTGACGTTGATTGCGTGGTTGTACTGGACAAGCTTTTGCATGACGAAAGGCCGGAATAGCTCCAGAGCCATCCGCTTTGGCAAGCCACACTGATGCAACTTGAGATGCGGGCCGACCACGATAACCGAACGACCCGAGTAATCCACGCGCTTACCGAGGAGGTTGCGGCGAAAACGCCCCTGCTTGCCCTTGAGCATATCCGAGAGGGACTTGAGCTGTCGGCGTCCGCGCAGAGAAATGGCCTTGCCACGGCGGCTGTTGTCGATCAGCGAGTCGACGGCTTCCTGCAGCATACGCTTTTCATTGCGCACGATGACTTCGGGGGCCTGCAACTTGATCAGGTGCTTGAGCCTGTTATTGCGGTTCACCACACGACGGTAAAGGTCGTTGAGGTCGCTTGTGGCAAACCGTCCACCATCCAGCTGTACCATGGGGCGCAGAGCGGGTGGAATGACGGGCAATACTTTCAGGATCATCCACTCTGGGCGGTTGCCTGATTTGCGCAAGGATTCCACGATCTGGAGACGCTTGATCGCCTTCTTGCGACGCTGCTTGGAACGGCTGGAGCGGATCTCGTGCCTTAGCTCTTCCATCATGTCGTCCAGGTTTATCTGGGACACAATATCATAGATCGCCTCGGCGCCCATGGCGGCGCTAAATACACGAGGCCACCTTTCCCGCAGCTCGCGATAGCGGATCTCGTTCAAAAGCGTGCGCGGCTTGAGAGACATGAGTTCGTCACGGGCGCTCTCGTGTTCGCTGCGCACACCATCGACGTGGCTGTCTAGGGCGACTTGCAGATCGTCCTGCCTCTTGGTCGCCTGCTGGGATGCAAGCTGTTCTTCCCGGTCCATGGGCTTGAGCAACCGGTCCTGCTCCATGGAGAACTGCGTTTCGATGCGGCTCAACTCATCCTGCACGATTTTGCTGAACGCAGTGAGATGTTCGCGACGCACCATTTCACCTTCGGAGATCACCAAGGTGTCAGTGGGCGTAAAGACGATGTCGCGAGGCGCCGCTTTGTCTCGATTGCTCTCTAGCAACTCGCGCAACTCTGTAGCTGCGCTCATGACGCTTTCGATCATCTCGTCACGACGCTGTTGGATGCCTGCTGTGATCTCTTGTTGCTGGGCTGTCGCTGCCTCGGCCTTTTCGGCGAGCTGCGTCTCGATGGCCTGGGTCTCTTCCTGTTGCTCTTTGTTCAGGCGCCCGATTTCGCGGTTCGCGTCCTCTTCAAGGCGACGAAGAGCGCGCTCGCGCGCAGTCTCGTCGACGGAAGTGATGATATATTGCGCATAGTAGAGCACACGGTCGAGGTTACGCTGTGAGATGTTCAGCAGTAACCCCAGATAGCTGGGCGAACGGCGTGTGTACCAAATGTGGGCGATCGGTGTGGCCAACTCGATGTGCCCCATCCGTTCGCGGCGCACTCGCGAGTGGGTCACCTCGACACCACACTTGTCGCACTTGATGCCCTTGAAGCGCACCTTTTTGTATTTTCCGCAGTAGCACTGCCAGTCTTTCGTGGGGCCGAAGATGGCCTCACAAAACAGACCATCCTTTTCGGGACGCAGGCGACGATAGTTTATCGTTTCCGGCTTGGTCACTTCGCCGTGTGACCAGGAGCGAATCTGCTCGGGGGAGGCCAGGCTAATCCTCAAACTCTTGATCTCGTTTAGGTCCAAAGTGCCCTCCTAGCCAGGTATGAAACCCAATAATCCAAACCCAAACTACCAGCAAAGACAAAAAATCTCGGTTAATTCCTGCCGTCTTGAGGTTGGCCCTATGAACCGAGAATCTCATTATTCAGTATATTGCTCGTTGTCGGATTACACACAATCCCACAAACGCGGCGAGGGGAAGTAACATTAGTATAGGACGAACTTATCACAACGTGTCATTATAGGCGGATGGGGACAACTGTCAAATCGACGTCAAGTGGCGCTATTCGGATGCCCCGTATCGGGGCATCCGAATAGCGATGCGTGATCCGAATCGCATCACTCCACCTCCTTCACAAGCGTGGCGCCATCCGCGCGGTGCATCCACTTGTCACCTGGCGTGGTCTCGCATAGAATAGGCACGTTTGCCTGGGATGCTCTTTGGGGGAGGAGTCCTTGCGTGTCGTCATGATTTCCAAGGCCTATGTGGTGGGCGCCTATCAGACCAAGCTAGAGGAGATGGCCTTGGCTGAGAACATGGACTTGACGGTCATCGTACCGCCGTCCTGGCGCGAAGAGGGCCACATCCTCCCGCTCGAGCGATTGCATACCAAGGGCTACCGTATGCTTGTCACCCCGCTGATGTGGAACGGCTCCTTTCACTGCCACTTTTATCCCGCTCTGCCCGGACTCCTGAGGAGTATACGGCCCGACATATGCCACATCGATGAGGAGCCCTACAACCTCGCTACCTACCTGGCTTTGCGCGCAGCCCACCGTGTGGGGGCGAAGACCCTTTTTTTCACCTGGCAGAACCTGTTGCGGCAATACCCCTTTCCGTTCAGCATGTTCGAACGCTACGCGTATCGGTGCGTCGATGCTGCTATCGCGGGCAACCACGATGCCGTGAGTGTGTTGCGTGCCAAGGGATATCAGGGCCCTGTGCGGGTCATTCCCCAATTCGGGGTTGACCCTGGCATCTACTATCCACAATCAGATCCGAGAGCGAACGGCGCTTTTACGATCGGGTATGCCGGCCGCCTGGTGGAGCAAAAAGGCTTGTGGGACCTGCTTGAGGCCGTCTCCCTGCTATCGGGCGATTGGAAGTTGTTCCTGTACGGGTCCGGACCACTGCGTGAGCAACTGCAGCGGCGAGCAGCCACCTCGGGATTGGCAGATCGCGTGGTGTTTTGGGATCGGGTGCCCTCTGCCGAAATGCCCAAGCACCTTCGTGGCCTGGATGTTCTGGTCCTTCCATCTTTGAGCCGACCGAACTGGAAGGAGCAGTTTGGCCGTATCTTAGTGGAGGCTATGGCTTGTGGTGTGCCCGTAATTGGGGCTGACTCGGGCGAGATTCCGCAGGTGATCGGCGACGGTGGCCTCGTCTTTGCAGAAGGTGATGCTCTCGCGCTCAGCGGCTGGTTGTCTCGCTTGAGGCAAAATCCGGCTCTCGGACGGAAATTGGGCGCCAGAGGGCGCGAGCGAGTTCTGGCGCACTATACTCAGGCCAGTATCGCTGCCCAGACAGTAGCATACTATCAATCCCTGATAAGCGATCACTCCGCCGGCAGTGTCTAGCCCTGGGTTGTCACGTAAAGATGTGTTAAGGGTTTCTCTGTGCGACTAGATGGACTATAATGGGGACCATGACACATGGAGCTAAGGATATGGTGGCACACAAGCCTCGGGTGGGCTTGAACGCCCACCTCCTCTCTTTGGCCGCCTCCTATCGCGGAGCAGGCCTTAGCCGCTATATTGCGGGGCTTGTCACCCATCTGCCGCAGGTCGATGCATCGTTGGACTATGTGGCTCTGGTCGGTGATAAGCGGGTGCCCGCGCCGGGTTGGGAGCGTCGCGTGTCGCCTTGGTGCACAGCAGGTGTGGCTAGGCGTATCGCGTGGGAACAAGGCGCGCAGACCTGGGCCGCGCGCCGGGCCAGGCTGGATTTGTTGCATGTGCCGGTGTACGTGGGTCCCCCCTTCCTTTCCTGTCCTCTGGTGGTAACCGTACATGACCTGAGCTTTTATCTGTATCCGGATCTCTTTCGCAACGGTCAACGAGTGTATCTTCAACACTTTACCCGGCAGACGGTGCGACATGCGGCCGCCATCATTGCCGTCTCCGAGAACACTCGCGCCGATGTGGTACGCATTTTGGGCGTCGCCCCAAGCCAGGTGCACGTCATTCCCAATGGCTTGGATGAGAGCATGCAAGTTCTGCCCGAGGACCGGGTCAAGGCGTGGCGCCGCTCTCGCGGGCTCCCGGATCGTTTCATTCTCTTTCTGGGCACCCTGGAACCTCGCAAGAACGTGCCGTTCTTGCTGAATGCGTACGCCCGGCTCGCTCCGTCCGCGCCGACTCTGGTCATAGCTGGCGGCAAAGGCTGGTACTATGATGCGATTTATGCCACTGTCGAGCGGCTGGGCTTGGGTCAGCGGGTGATCTTCCCCGGTTTTGTGCCTCAGGAGGACCTGGCCTGGTGGTACAACGCGGCCGAGATATTCGTATATCCATCTCTTTACGAGGGTTTCGGTTGGCCACCCCTGGAAGCGATGGCCTGCGGTACCCCGGTTATTGTCTCTCGCTCTTCGTCCTTACCCGAAGTAGTAGGCGACGCAGGGGTGATCGTTGACCCTGGCGACGTGCAGGGGCTGTCTGATGCCATCAACGAGCTTCTGGCTGAGGCTGAACGGCGGCGAGTATGGAGCGCCAAGGGGTTGGCTCGCGCCAAGGCCTATTCGTGGTGGGCTACAGCGTCTCAAACCGCCATCCTCTATCACAAAGTGCTGGGAGTTGGGATCGATGAACCGCCCCACAGTATCTGACACACACCGTTATAGCCGTTTACCTATCGATGCCCTGTTCATCATACTGGCGTTTGCTCTGGCATACTGGATTCGGTACGAGCTCCAATGGATCAGGACGGTCGAGCCTGCTTTCCAGGTACCCTTTAGTGTCTACATTCCAAGCATCGCCTCTCTAGCCATAATCCTTCTGTTGGTCTACTGGAGCGAAGGAGTCTATCGCCACCGTCGAGGCGCAGGTTTCTTTGAAGAGTTTTATCTGATCTTTCGGGGTACTGTTGTAGGAATCGCTACAATGATTGTTATTGTGTTTCTGACGATGCCGAATTTCTATTCTCGGCTGATTTTCATCTATACGGGCATCATCATCCTCATCCTTATCGGAGCCAGCAGAGCCATCGAGGTTGCTGTTGTGAGTTCTCGTTATCGCCATGGCATAGGTGTAGAAAGGGTGCTGATTGTAGGTGCGGGTGAAGTGGCGCGATCGGTGATGCGCACGGCAGTAGCACGTCCCGATTTCGGTTACCGGATCGTTGGCTTTGTCGATGATGACCCGATCAAGGCCCAGACCGACATCGGTCGGTACCCAGCGCTGGGCACAACGGAGCGACTAGACGATCTCTTGCAGGGGGATGGCATCGATGTGGTGATCAGCACCTTGCCCTGGCACTCGCGTGAGAAGATTTTGCA
>CAYQDH010000092.1:0-2828 GCA_964416075.1 uncultured Anaerolineales bacterium
TGAGCGAATCACGGCTCCCCCGCCAGTAGCAGCCGTGATTCGCGGAATCCTCTGCATTCGTGGTTATATCGACGACAGCGAGGCCCACCATGACCCACCGTTTCCTGCTCGACAATGACGGCAGCAATCTCTTCTACAACCTCACAAACGACGTAGAGTGCGAACGGCGAAACGGCAAAACTCGGACGGCGTTCAATCCCTTGGTTCGAGTATGATACGGTTAGGATAGAGTGCTGCTATGTGTGCCATGTCGAGTATCTGGCGGCCAGTCCTGAGGAGTCTAGAGATGACCACTGGTCGCGTCGAAGCTCAGGTATCACCGAAGGAGCTTCTAAAAGCCGTGGGCCAACTGGACATTCATGACCTAGATAGGTTCGTGGCTGAGGTTATTACCCTCTAGTCGATGCACATCAGGTACCGGTAAAAGAACCCATCCACCACCTCGCGCACCGCGCTCGTATTCCAGGGAATATCCGTCGGGCGCCGCGTGTACGCCAGGTGCGCGCCGCCATGCACCACGTGCAAACGCACCGGGGCCCCGGCGCGCAGCAGCGCCTCGTAGAGCATCACGCTCTGGCTCAGGGGCACATGGTCCAGGTCGCCATGCATGATCAGGAACGGCGCCGCGTCTTTGGTGACGTGGATGATGGGGTTGGCCAGGGCCGCTTGCTCCGGCACGCTTTCCGGCGCTCCGCCCAGCAGGTTGTTCACGATCTCGTGAAAGCTCCCCGGCTGGCCCAGCGGTCCCTGCGCCGCAAGGAGCGCCAGGTCCGTGGGACCGAAATAGTCGCACACCGCCTGCACCCGGCTGGAGACGCCCGGCGTCCCGCTAGCCCCCTCCAGGTCGGGCCGGTTCCCCGTGACGCCGAGGAGCGCCACCAGGTGCCCTCCGGCAGAGTCGCCCCACGCGCCGATGTGCTCCCCGTCCAGGCCATAGCGCGCGGCGTTGGCGCGCAGCCAGCGCACCGCGGCTTTGCAGTCGTGCAGCTGCGCGGGAAAGATCGCCTGCTGGCTCAGCCTATAGTTGATGCTGGCCACGGCATAATCCTGCTCCACCATGCGCAGGGGGAAGGGGCACCAGCCCTTGTCCAGCCCCGACCACCCCCCGCCGTGCACATTCACGATAATGGGCACGGCCCGCACCGGCTTATCGGGCAAATAGAGATCGAGCAACAGCTCGGTGTCCCCTCCGCGCCCGAAAACAATATCTCGTTCCACGTGATAACCTGCAACCATAGACCTCTCCAATCCATATTAACCTATAACCTGGAGCAAATCCGCGGCAACACTTTTTTCCCTTCGAAATCTTGGCGCCCTTCGCGCCTTAGCGGTAGGTCCTCACCTTGGCCAGGGGATAGTGATGCCGTTCTCCGTGAACGGGTGGCGCTTGACGGCATCCATATCCAGCTCGATCCCCAGCCCTGGGCGATCGGGCACGTCGATGCTACCGCGATCCACGGGGATCGGCTGGTCCACCAGGTCGCTGAGCATTACGTTGCCGATCTGCTGCGTCTCCAGCATCACGCGGTTGGGGATGGCCGCCACCAGGTGCGCGTTCGCCGCCTGGGCGATGGCGTTGGTCCAGCTGTGCGGGATGCACGGTAGCCCAGCCTGGTGGTACATGCGCGCTACACGGTAGGCCCCCGTCAGCCCCATAAAGCTGGCATCCGGCTGCACGATCTCGTAGGACCCCACCCTGAGCAAGTCCAGGTGCTGGCTCACCGAGTGCACCACCTCGCCGCCCGAGATGGGCACGCTCGTCTGGGAGCGGATCTCGGCATAGCGCGCCGGGCCCCCATGGGCGTGGATCGACACCGGCTCCTCGAACCAGCGCGCTCGCACCCCCTCCAGGATGCGGCACACCTCCAGCGCCTCGGCCACGCTGCGAAAGCGCCCGTTGGCGTCCAGCATGAGGTCCATCTCGTCGCCCATGGTGGCGCGCACCCGCGCCAGGTGGTCGGCAAAGCGCTTCATCGTCACGCCGGAGCGGCCCCAGGCGCTGCCGATGCGCATCTTGAACCCGGTAAAGCCCTGCGCTTGGTAGCCCAGCACCTCATCGAAAACCCTGTCCGTGCTATCGAACCAATTGTAGGTCAGACCGCCGCTGGCATAGGTGCGGATGCCGTGCGGCTGGAAATCGCCATCCTGGGCCAGCAAGCGGTAGACGGGCGTATTGGTAGCCTTGCCGATAATGTCCCACAGCGCGCAATCGATTGGCCCCAGCACGCTGTTCACGCGATCGTCGCCCGTATGCACGGTCAGTTTTTCCACATCAAAGGGATCGCGCCCCAAGAAGCGGGGCTCCAGACTATGGATTAGCGCCTCTACAGCGCGACAATCACCCCAGGGGCTGGCCTCTCCCAGGCCGCTGATCCCCTCGTCGGTGTGCACACGCAGGATGATGGCGTGGAAACGCACAGCCTTGGCGTCCAGGTCCCAACCGCCGCCCCACCACACTTTGTCCTCGGGAAAGGCATAGGAACAGAGATGGGTCTCAAAGCGCGTAATCTTCATGGATGGACAACTCCTGATCAGGAATAGCGTCATATAGAAGGACGAGTGTATTTACTGCAAAGCGCCCGGGCTGTCAAGCGGATTGACAGGCCTCGGCTCTGGTGATAGGATAGGCGGGTACACCACTCTCGGACCTATCCCATAGGCAAGCACACCCGTAGGATACAACGTGAAAACACCGTCGCAAATCTCCGAAGAACAAGCTCGCGAGGGCACGCTGCGACTCTGCTGGCTATTGGTGGTGCCCCTGGTTCTGGTGTTCATGGCTCGCTGGTGGGGTCCGGAATTGCCGCTCAGCCCCAGGGGAGAGAGTT
>CAYQDH010000092.1:2838-6792 GCA_964416075.1 uncultured Anaerolineales bacterium
TGGATGTTGCGCCGCTTGTGGGCCAGCGGCGACGCGCTGCGCGGCTGGAACCCGCTGGTGCTGGGCGGCCAACCTACCGTGGTCGCCCGCGTATACCATCTGCACCTATCCCTGGCCGGGCTCTCCCTCTTGTTCAATGTTTCACCAGAATGGATGCTCAAACTGGTGCAGTTGGCCGCCACACTGTTCTCTGCGTGGGGCGCCTATGCCTTCGCCCGTCGCCTGGGCATCACCTGTGCGGCCGCCCTGTTCACGGGGATGATCTTTGCTCTTTTTCCCGCTCGCGTCGCACTCACGGTGGAATCGATCTTTGTCACCTGTGCGTGGGCCGGGTTGCCCTGGATTTTCTGGACCTACGAGCGCACCCGCGACCCCCGGGCCAACCCGCTTCGCGCGACGATCTGGCTGGGCCTGGCCTGGGCCTGGCTGGCCATCACGGGCACGCAGTGGTTTCTCCTTTTGATCATCCCCTTTCTACTCTATGTGATCCTGAGAGAAGGGACGACCTGGCTGGCGGCGCGTCAAGACGGAGAACCCCTGGGGCCCATCGTGGGCCGGCTGATCTATACGGGCTTGCTGGGGGGATTGGTCCTGGTGGGCCTGACGTTGTTCTACTATGGGCCATCGCTGCGCGAGGCCAATCTTTTGTGGTCCAGTCGTTACATCGAGGCCTATCCGGCAAGCTCGCGCTGGAGCATTCCTTGGCAGGTGTTGCTGCAGATCCTCTTGCGCCGCTGGCAACCGGGGTTTGCCCCGTTCGAGTGGGACCTGGCTCGCATCTTTCCCAATATGAGCTGGTACTTGGGCCTCTCGATCTGTGCGCTGGCGCTCATCGGGCTGGTCCGCCTGCGCCAATGGCCCCAGACGATCCCGCTCCTCGGTCTACTGGTGCTGTCCATGTTACTGGTGACGGGACCCAGCGTGCCGTACAACCCGGCCTATTATGTCGTGCGGCGCATTCCCTTTGTCTCGGACTCGGTGCGCAACGCCTTCCGCTATCTCTGGCCCGCCTCCTTTGCCCTGGCTGCTTTGGCCGGGCTGGGGCTGGATCGCCTCTTGCTTCCCTACACACGCTTTCGAGTGCATCGCGCGCGTTTTCGGTCGGCGATGGCCCTTTTGGTCACCATGGCGGCGCTGCTCCTCGTCCTTGTTGACTATTGGCCCATGACGCAGGCGTATGGCGCCGTCGATCAGTACGACAGCCCCCAGGTACAAGAGGCCTATGCCCGGCTCGCTGGAACGTGGCCCGACGACCAAGCCTCGAGCACAGCGAGGCCGTTGGACGAGGCCTCGTCCGCGCGACGGTCCGCGTCCGCGCGTTATTGGGCGCCCTTCCAGCTGGAGCGCGCGGGCTTGCACTATACCGATACCTCCGAGGGCGTGCGCTATACCCAGCGCGCTTCGATCAACGATGACGAGTATCACACGCCCAGTGCGCCATACCGGGCCGCGCTTCTTTTCGGCGAGGCTCTACGCGGCGAAATCGAGCGCCCGGAAGGGTTGAGCGCGCGGGCGCAGGCCATCCTGGACCTGGCCGGTGTTCGGTATCTGCTCATCCACCTGTCGCCCGCCGGGTATCGCCAGGCCCTAGACCGGCTGCTGCAAAGCGGCAAGTGGCGGCTGATGGAGGGCGGAGGGGGGGGAGCGCTCGATGACATGGCCATCTTGGAGAACATGCAGGCGCGGCCCTTTGTGCAGACCTACGCCGGGGCGTTGGGCAAACCCACGATCGAGGACGAGCGGCTGCTGGCTATCTTGCCCGAGGCCATCGAGCGGGGTTATGCGATCGTCGAATGGCCTGATCCTGGCGAGCATGCGCCAGGCCCTGAGTTGGACCAAGCTCTGTTGCAGGGCGCCACTTTTCAGCCCCTGGCCGACGCCCACCCTGCCGGCCTGCCCGCGCTACCCACGTCCGAAGCGCGCTGCGAGTTGCGGGAACGCACCAGCACGGAGGTGCGCATCGCCTGCCAGGCGCAAAAGCCGTTCGTGCTGATGGTCAGCCAAACATGGTATCCTCACTGGCAGGTGACGGTCGACGGCAGCGAGCAACCACTCTTGCGCGTGAACGGCAACTTTCAGGGGGTCTACGTCACGGATCAGGAGAGCGAGGTCCTCTTCCGCTATCATCTGCCTCGCTATATTCAGGCGGCCTATGGTGTGAGCGCTGTCACAGCCCTGGCTGTGCTGCTGATCCTGATACGGCGCCCCAAGGCGCAGTAGCGGGATAGCATCGAGGGCCAAGCCCTTTGGACCAAGGGGAGTAGTCTCACGGCTCGTTGCGCTGGCGAACCACCTTGGCCGGCACGCCCACCGCGACGCTGTTTGGGGGCAGGTCTTTGGTCACCACGGCCCCCGCGCCCACCACGGCGCCATAGCCAATGGTCACCCCATCCAACACCTGCACGTGCAGCCCCAACCACACGTTGTCCTCCAGCACAATGTCCCCCGCCGAGGTGATCTCTTGGTCGCGAATGTCGACCGCTAGGTCGTCAAAGCTATGCTCATAGGGGCTGAACCCGCAATGGGGCGCAATCTGCACGTTCTTGCCGATGATGGTGCTCTTGAGGAACCCCTTGATGTTGCAGTAAGCCTGGATGTGGCTGTGATCGTCGATGAAGACGCTGCCCCCTTGGCCGATCTCGATGATCGTGCCCCGGTAAATATGCACGCCGGCCCCCAGGCGCACCTGGCCCCCATCGTGGTGGGCATAGATGACGACATCGTCATCGATGAAACACTGCGGGCCGACGACCAGCCGCGGACGGGACGTCGCGTCCCTCGGGCAGTGGATTTGCGCCCGCGGGGAGATGTAGGGATTCGCCGTGAGGGTCGCCAGGATGCGTCGATCCTTGTAGGGGCCCCTCATCGATCCCGCGAGACGCATACAGAGGCCCCCTACGAGCGGCGCCGTCGTGGCGCGCATCAGGAACCGGGTGATTTCCCGTCGCAGGGTATGACCGAATGAGCTCAAGCCGGCACCTTCCTGGCGACCATCAGGCCGCCCTCGCGGAATAGTACATAGATTGTGGCGTCTGTTGCGCGCTTGGCGTCACACATAGTGGTTGGCCCGAAACCAGACCACCGCCTGCCGAAAAGCTACTTCCAGTGGAGTCTGAGGCAAGCCCAGCTCAGTGATGGCTCGCGTTGGGTCGGCGGTGAGGGCGGAGGGACGGTAATCTGCCCGAGGCCGGGCCTCGGCTGGCAGTCCAGCCGTTCGAGGCCCGGCTTCGGTCGGCGCGCGCGGATGGGTGAGGCGGCCCGCTCGACTGCGGATTCGCGCCAACAGGCTCGGCCTGGCGACCTGCGGCGGTTTGATCCCCGACACCTGTTCCATCAGCTCATAAAAGTCGGCTAGACCCAGGTTGCCCTGGGCGTGTCCCAAAATATAGCGCTCGCCGATGCCGCCGCGACGCGCCGCCAGCAGATGGCCCTGCGCCACATCCTCAACACTCACAAAGTTGATGCCCCCCGTGAGGAAGGAAGGCACACGTCCCTCCAGGTAGGCAACGATCCGTTCGCCCGTGCTGCTGGGCTTGATATCGCCGGGCCCCACCGGAGCACATGGGTTCACCACCACCACGGGAAGCCCTTGCCGCGCATAATCCATAGCCACACCCTCGGCCTGGAGCTTGGAGCGTGCATAGGGGCTGGCGTTGGCCGAGTCGTCGAATAGGTCCCCTTCGGTGGGCAGCCGATCGCCAGCTGGCCGGCCGATGGTCCCGATGGTGCTGGTGTGCACCACGCGTTCCAGTTTCATGTCCGCCGCCACCGCAAGCACGTGGCGCGTTCCCTCTACATTCACTTCGAACATGCGCTTCGCGTCTTCGGGACGGGTGCTGTAAAAGGCGGCCACATGGTAGAGTTGCTGGCATCCTACCATGGCTCGCTGCAACGATTGTGGATCCGCCAGGTCTCCCTCCACCAGGGTAACATCCAGGCCGGATAGGTTGCGCA
>CAYQDH010000092.1:6802-14295 GCA_964416075.1 uncultured Anaerolineales bacterium
TCGTGGCCCTCACCAGGCAGGAGACCGCGATGCCGTTCCTCAGAAGCTCGCGCACCACCGCCGAGCCAACAAAACCCGCGCATCCTGTTACCAGCGCCCGCATAGCCGTCGTCGCCATAGTATGGCACGCCATGGTGTGGCGCGCCATGTTATGTGCCCCCCTTCTTGAGCGCCGCGACGACGCGCGAGATAAGACGCTCCCTCACCACCTTCCAACGAGGCTGAGTGCGATGGTTTTCCCGCTCGAGCGCCTGCCCGACCTGCAATAGGATGCTCTCCTGCACCGCCACATCTTCAGGCGCCGGCAAGGAGACCCCCGTCGGCAGGACGAGCTCAGGATAAGTCTTGAACACCTTGGTCGAAAGCGCATAGGGGCGCAGCGCCCGCACAAAACCGGCCGTCTCCTGCACTGACCGCAATGTCTGTCCAGGAAGGCCGACCATGGCAAAGACACGATAGGCGATACCCAGGCTTGCGCAGTCGCGCGCCAAGGAGGCTACACGCGCCAAATAGCGCGCCGTGCGGTTCGGTGTGGGTAGCCGATGCAAGGTGTGTAATAAGTCCGAGTCCGTGGTCTCTAGCCCGATCTTGATCCCCACACACCCCGCCAGAGCCATCAACCGCAACAAGCGCCGCTCCAGGACCTCGGGACGCGACTCGCATTCCCACATCAGTCGCTTGCCCGGGCGCAGGGTGCGGTCTCCGATAATCCGCCGACAGATTCGCTCCAGGCGCCTGGGATCGTGTGGAAAAGCGGGATCGCGTACGATGATCCGCTGGGGATGGTAGGATCGCACCAATTCGCGCAACTCGTGGACGACCCGGTCCGGTGAGCAAGCCCTGACACGATGCCCCTGGGCAACTACATAGGGACACCATGCGCACCCCTCTGGGCAGCCACGGCTGGTCAATACGCTCAAATGGCTGTAGCTTTCCCTGGTCACGAGGTCCCAGGCCGGAAAAGGCAGGGCATCGAGATCAAGTATCAGATCAGACTCGTCGTATTCCGCTGGCGCGATCGCGCTGCTGCGAACCACCTTGGGCAGCGCGTGGCCGCCGTCCAAGAGGCTGTCGCAGAGAGCGCGAAACGACAACTCGGGCTCGCCTTCCAGTAGATAATCGGCATCCCTGCCCAGAGTACTGAGCGGAGAGGGGTGTATCAAACGCACGCTGACCCCGCAGGCAACCACGGGCACATCGATGGGGCGCGCGGCGCTCAGGAGTTGGAGGAATGACTGGTCCGCTTCGCGAGTGGCCCACGAGACAAAGGTCCCGACGATACGCGGCCTAGCATCGAGCACCGCTTTCACCGTAGCGGTCTCGTCCAGCCCGCGGGCCGTTGCGTCCAAGATCGTGACCTCGTATCCCCCATCGCGCAAGACGGCGGCCATCGTAGCCACCGTGTGCGGCGCATAGCGAAAGCCCGCCTCTTGTGGCTCCACGGCGCCCAGGCCAGACGATCCCTCGTGGTTGGGCGTGGTACCGGGCAAGCCCGGCGGCAACACCAGCACGATTCGCTGCGCAGAGTATCCAGCGGTCATGTTTGCTCCACCGCCTCGCAGATGCAGGCTACGGATAGGCCGATGGGCGGGCGGATCCACGTTTCCAGGCGGGCGAGCAGCGGCGTCAGACGATTGTACAAACCGTATTGTCCCGATGGGATGATCTTCTCGCGCAGGATGCGCCCGGTGAAAAACCAACCAAAAATAGCCAAAAAGTTCACGTACCAATGATCTTGCACGCGGAAACCATGCCTCTCCAGCAAGGGCTTGAGCCCCCGCCAGGTGTAACGTCGCTGGTGGCCCGTGGCCACGTCCAACGTGCCCCACACCCACTTGACGGTGGGTACCAAGAGGATCAGCCGTCCCCCCGTAGGCAGGAGCCCTCGCAGATGGCGCAGCGCCGCCTCGTCGTCGTACACGTGCTCCAGCACATGGACACAAACCACCGTATCCAGGTCTTCGCGTTGCAGCGCCAACACGGCGGGATCGGTGATGTCATAGACGTAGGCTCGAAAGTTGCTGCGCCCGGCGAACCGCTTTTCGATCTCAGCGACCA
The DNA here is from genome assembly GCA_964416075.1 of uncultured Anaerolineales bacterium. Classification (GTDB taxonomy): domain Bacteria; phylum Chloroflexota; class Anaerolineae; order UBA1429; family UBA1429; genus CAYQDH01. The sequence goes on from CAYQDH010000092.1 coordinate 8,861, forward strand.
TCTCGGCGGCCACATCGATTCCCACCACATGCTGGCGATCGATAAAGAATTGCGTGATGTTGCCGATAGCGCACCCCACATCCAGCACTCGCTGACCGATATGGGGCTCCAGGTTCTTGAACAGCCAATAAAGATAAGCATCAGCCTTGGCCAGTCGCTGCTGTTGTTCCAGCTCGATACTTATATCCGGTTGGTTGAAGGTGGTTGTGTGGCCCAATCTCGCATCCTTTGCCCACGTTCTGTGGGCCTGGTACTCGATTTCCCTATACCTCGCTGTGATGCGGCGAGGCACGGCGGACACCCATCGCCTGGCCGCGTCTCAGCTTGGCACGTTACGACTCGGGCTCGCCGACTAGTTCGTACACCACCAGGCGCTCGCCTCCGCCATCGCTTTCATACACCAGCTCGAGCTCCGGGGGCAGGGTTTCCTCCCTGAGCAGGTCCTGGAACTGCGGGCGATACCGCAACTCCCGCTCGTCGAGGGCAAAATAACGCACCCCTTTATGGCGCGCATAGCGCAGAACCTCCGGCCACGAGGCGTTGGGGGTCGGCGTCCACATGGCATCTGCATGAAAGGCAATGGCCGGGTAGCGGGCCATGATCACATCGTCGCGCGCTACGAGCCCCTGCAGAAACTGGCCCACAGTCTTGTGCTCTATTCTCATGGACCCTACATCCAGCACCTGATCCACGACGGTGGGCTGGAGCACCATCAGGCCCGCCAAAACCAACACCAAGGGGCCATGCTCCAAAACCGTACGCCAACCCTTGGATATGCTGCGATAGGGTCGGGACGCAACGTCGCGTTCGCCGGGCGCGATGTCTCGCCCTCCTGACACCAGGCCTCTCGTCTCTCGAGCTCGGGTGAGGTCATCGCGGGTTGGGGGTGGCTGCCGTAGGGCCATCACCGTCCCCACCAGCCAGTCGCCCAGATGCAACACGCCATGGACCGACCATAGGATGAACACCGGGATCAGGGGCACGATGTAGCGCGCCTGAATAAAGAATAGCACAAACGAGACTACCGGCAACATGGAGACGACCATAAAGATCTCTTTGAGAGTGCGCTCGCGGCTCCACCCTTGGGCCAGGAGGCCCACGATGGCGAAGGGGAAAAGCAGCACCGGAAAGAGAGCGTTATCGAAAAGCACCTGGATAAAGCGGATGACGTTCAAATAGAGCACGGTGCCGAATGTCCAAGGGTCGCCCAGGATCAGGTCAACCATGCTCACCTGGTAGCTTTCCGACGAGAAGAAAAAGGTTTCCAGGCCTGTGGAATCGAGGCCCCAGGTAGAACGGTCGAAGGCTGCCGTGTCTCCATGCGCCAGCCCGATCCCTGTGAGGTAGGCCACACCCACTTTTTCGCTCACCATCCAGGCGCCGGTGTTCAGGTACGTATAGTACGCATAGGGCAGAAAGGCCAATGCAAAAGCCACTAGGTAGATAGCCATCTTGCCCACAAAGGCCACGGTGATACGTCGGCGGGCCAGCCGCAGGATGAGGACGAAAAGCCCCATGAGCACAAAATAAGTGAACGCCTCCGGGCGGGTGAGGTAGGCCAGCCCAAAAGAGAGGCCGGCCAACCCATAAGCCCACCACGGATCCCGATACTGGCAGGCGAGACCACGCTCTGGCTCCACCTGGCGCCAGCAGGGTCGCAGGACGCGCAGCACACCCCAAAGCCCCAAGTAGACAAAGAGCATGTAGATCGGCTCCGTCAGGCTGCCCCAGTAGAGCACTGCCGCACTCAGCGCCGGAAATACGGCGACGAACGCTGCCGCGCCGAGCCCCGTACGGCGCCCATAGATCTCGACACCGATCGCATAGACCGGGAACACCAGTAGAGAGCCAAATAGCACATACAGGATGTCGCTAGCGACTTGCAGATTTCCCGTCACGGCATACAAGAGCCCGGCCAGCCAGGGGAAGAGCGGGCCATGGTGCACATCCGGATGGCCCGTAAAGGAGAAACCCTGGCCGGTGATCCAATTTCGGCCCAACCAGAGGTAGAAAGGCTCGTCCCCCCACACCACGCGGCCGGGCTGCAACAGGATGACCCGAACCACCACGGCCAAAAGCCAGAGAGCGAGTAGGGGCGCCCAGAAGGCCGCTGCCGACCAACGTGGCGCGGTGGCCCATGCTGGCGAGACCTCCTCTTGCGTGCGAGCCACCACACCCGACCCCTTAGAGAGGCCGGACGGAGCCGTCTTGGCCAACGCCGCCGCCTGGCTCCCGGCGGGTGTGGGGCGGGTTTGTTTGCGTGATGCTTTCTTGCGATGTGCCATGGCCCTCAGTCCTTGATGCGATAGACGATGGTGCGACCACGACCGTCCGCACTGCTATACACGGGCTCCAGTTCGGATGGTGGATCGGCGTCGTCGAGCAGGAACGATAGGTGTGGACGTATGGTGCGTAATTCTCTCTCATCGACCAGGAGATACGTGGCCCCCTTGTGCCGGGCATACTCCAAGTACTCTGCGTATTCGGCGCGCGGCGAGACCACAAACTGCCGTTCGGCATACAGCGACACCGCCAGATCGCGCGACATGATCGAGGCATCATCCGGCGCATTCTCCTTGAGCCACAACCCCGCCGCTTTGTGGGCATAGCTCAGGTCGCGCATCCCCGCATCGATCGTTCGCCAGTGCATCCATCCCACGTAGGCCAGCAACAAGACCAGTAACACTGATGCTGCCGTAATCTGTAGCCCGGGCTGAGCCGTGACCGGCATGCCCGTTCCCGGCCTGGCCGCTCGTGCCTCGCCTCGCGCGACGTCGCTCTTCTCAGCGCGCCCCTCCGCATGCCATTGAGCAACCGTCTCGGCAAACCATGCGCCCATGGCCCACAGCCCTGCCGCCACCCACATGAGCAGAGCTGGCATGACTGGCGAGAAGAAGCGTATCTCGATGTGAAATGGCAAGAACGAGAGCGTGGGCAGAATGCCGAACCACAGCAACCCTTCGTTCCTCAGCCGATGTCGGTTCCATGGCTGTCTGAGCCACCCCAGGATAATGGGACCCAGCAGGAAAAACGGTACGATGTTGGGCGCAAAAAAGCTGGCGACTAGGCGCCGCAGATTCTGCCAGATGCGTGTGATAAAGGCCGCCGGATCCTGAGCGACGATCTGCAGCATGCTTCGCTCGAATCGTTTGCTGGACCACCACAAGATCTCGCCGCTCGCTGGGTCCAGGCTGGCGGTCACCTGGTCGTACATCACGGGGTCGCGAGCCAGCACGGCCTCCCCGATATCATAGGTGATGCCCAGTTTTCCTGTAGCCATCCATTTCCCTGTGTGGGCATGCATATACACGGCATAGGGCATGGCCAATGCGAGGAAAACGCCCACATAGGCCGCTGCCTGGCCCAACGTACGCCAGCGCCACAGCCTGCGTCTTTTAATCCAAACCAGGATGAAAAAGGCAGCCAGGGACGCTGCCCAGATGATGCCTTCCGGACGTGAGAGGTAGGCCAAGCTCACAAAGGCCCCCGTCAAGGCATAGGCCCACCCTTTGCGGGCGGCGCTAGCGCCAGCATCGAGAGCGACGATCGCCGCCCACAAGGCGCAATAGATCCAGAAGACAAAGAGCGGCTCCGTCATCGTGCCCCAATAGAGCACGGCGGAGCTAAGAGCCGGGAACAAAGCAACGAGGATCCCTGCCAGCCTGGCCACAGGTCGGCCATAGATGCGCCCCGCCAGGCCATAGACGGGCAAGACCACCAGGGCACCCAGCAGCACGTACCACACCGAGGTGCCCAGTTCCGGGTCGCCCGTCAGAACATACACGGCGCCCGACAAGATAGGAAGCAAGGGTGTGTAGTGCAGCTCGGGGACTCCGACGATGGTATACCCAGCGCCAGTCAGCAGGTTCCTGCCCAGCCATAGGTAGTCGGGCTCATCCCAGCGGATCGCTCGCGGCAAGAAGGCCAGGGCGATGCGCAGTCCCAGGGCGACGAGCACCAGCGCCCAGGGCCAGATTCGGTCATGTTGTTGTTCGTTTGAGATCGTACGCGCGTTCATGGCGATAACGCACCTCACATAAGTTGAGCGCCGTCTGGATCAGACCGATGCAGCGACGGGCTTTTGGTCACATGCTAGGGCCGCGCCTGCAGATGTTCCTCCAGGTCCTCCAAATGCTTTCGAGTCAGCGCCAGTTCCTGGCTCAGCGATTTGATCTGCTCGCTAAAGCGGGAGATGGTCACGGACATCTGGAAGAAAATCAGGGCAAAACAGACCAGGGCCAGGACGATGATCAGCGCCGGGGGATAGGTGATGCCGATGGCAAAGGATATGGTATCGATGACATCGATCAGCAGAGGGGCCACGACCAGGGTTGCGGCCATGAAAAGCCAAAGCAAGGCATACTCTTCCTTCAGCTTCTTGGTGCGTACAAGATTGATCACAAAGAGAAGGACACTCACGCCAAGAAGAATGAAAAACAGACGTGCACGCCAATCCATAGGTCCCCCCAAGATATAAGCGAACGGCGCCGCCTCTAGGCGCCCACACTGCCTGCCCTACCCACCTCTCGCCGCCGTCGCAGCAAGGTAGCCCCGATCAGGGCCCACAGACAGAGAGCCCCAAACATATAGTGCGATTGCACGAATCGTGTGATGCCGGGGTAATACAGGACATAGGACCTACCCAGCAAGAGATAGGCGATACCCAGTCCTACCCACTCCCACCAGCGCGATCCACTCTCTGCTAGGAGCCAGGCGCTCAGGGCGACGAGACTCAGCAGAGACCAGACAAACGTATAGACTTGCGAGTGCGGCGAGATCAGCAACAGGGCCATGACGGCCAGCGAGAACTCCAGTCCCAAACGCCGTACGTCCTCGTCCTCGGGTTCGCCCGTTCGGGCGGGGCGCCAGGTCAACCATGCGCTGATAAAAACGACCAGGGCGCTGCAGGCCAGAGTCAGCCCTCGCGCCAGCCAGGGAAGATCTATGCCTCCCAGCGAAGGACTGAAAACATTATGCATCAGGTTGCGGCTGAACAGGCCGTTCAACGACTGGTTCAGTGGAAACGCAGCGAATGCCCCACCGATCCCATATATCGACGCGTACTCGATGTAGGCAGGTACGGCGTGCAGCCCCACCACGGAAAAAGAGCCCACGATCACTATCAGGGCGACCGCGATGGCCCAGGTCGCTGCCCGCCAGCGCCTGCGCCACAGCAGCAAAGCCACCAGGGCCAGCGGAAAGAACTTGAATCCGGCGGCGACGCCCAGGGCGATCCCCGCAATTCCATCTCGGCGTTGGCGCAGGGCGTACAGGGTGACAGTCAAGAGTAGGAATTGCACGATCTCGATCTGCCCCAGCCGCAATGCCACCACGGCCGGATCAAAACGATACAACAGTACCATGCTAAGAATGGCCCCCGAGAGCAAGTAGCGCATCCTGCCAGGCGCCATCCCATCGGCTGGCAGCATCGCCTT